>JASHQY010000028.1 GCA_030038885.1 Thermoplasmata archaeon
AATCGAAGTCAGATTTCCCGGCGGCGGTGGCGCGGAGATTGCGGGACGAAGTCGGGGCTGGTGGGGCTCTCGGGAGTGGGCAACCCTGGCGACCGTAGTAGAACTGCTCCGACTGGGCCGACTGGGAACTCATGCGCTACAGATGTACGGCCCGGAATACCGGGAAGTGGCGCGTGTGTGCATCCCCGAGTAGAAGCAAGCCCCTCCTCGACCCACTTCAATTGCGTGACCCGTTACACGACTTGGCGGCGTTTAACTACCAAGAGGTGATTCTTGCTTTGAACCCAAAACGCAGCGTATGATTGCACGCGAAGAGCGGGCAGTCCAAGTCGGACCGGGTACGGTTGCGGACTGGCGCGGCACGAGCAGCGTCGCGAGGGGTGGTTGTTGTTTGCCGTTCTCACTCATCACGGATACCGCGCGCTAAAGGGGACATCGTGAGCGTTGCAACCGCTGTAGGAGGGGTGACTGATGGGAGAATGTGGGACGGGGAGAGAGTCGGCGGCAGTCGCCGTACCCGTCGACTTACACCTGGCGTGCTCGCGCTCTCCATAATGACGACGGTGGCCACCGTTCTGACGTTGAGTATCTCCCCAGCGATAGCCGCGTCAGGGGATGGGTCGGCTGCGGAGTGCTCTGGGCACCAGCTCGATGAGCTAGCTTGGAACTCGGTCCTTACCATGAACGGGAGCCGCGCTGCCACGCTAGCCAATGAATCTTCCACATTGATCGGGGCCGTGAATACCTTACCCAACGGAACCACCCTCTCGTTCAATAGCGTCTACTATGATTGGAACATGAGTCAAAGCTCATGTTCGGTGGCGCTGGAGAGCGTGAACGTAGCTTATGATTTGACGACGCCCGGCGGGACGGGTCAGTTAGTTGTGTCTGAGAACCCCTTCGCGAGCCAAGTTGTCGGGGTCGTTGAGCAGGCCCCCTCCTTAACAAGTGCGCCCCACCAGCCCGAAGCGCTTTGGACCGGCGAAATCTTCTCGCTGGCGACCCAGATGACGAATCCTCTCGTTCTGGCGTACTGGGAAGTTCCGTACGAGAATTACCCGTCGTGGGGATGTACGTATGTCGGCGCCTTCGTTTGCGAGCTTAGCCCGTGGGCGGGCCTGACCGCGACGACGACCGGCGGTTCTCCGAACGAGGGGATTGCTCAAGCTGGAACTGACACGTTCATCGACTGTCCGATTCCCAACTTTGACTGTTCTCGTATCTTTATTGGCTGGTACGAGTTCTTTCCTGCGGATCCGATTAGTTGCCTGTCCGTTTCACCAGGCAATGAGGTCTACAGCGTTGATGCCTACGACGACGGACAGTACTACCTCCTGCTCTATAACCTAAACACGGGTCAGAGCTGCGGAGCGCACGAGAGTATGACTATGGGCTCCCCCAATTGGGCATGGGTGGTCTCCGAGAATCCGGGAGACGGCCAAGGGGGTTACTTTGAGTCACCTACCTATGGCTCTGTCAATTTCGAGAATATTGTGGTCGGCAACGACCTCAACGTTGCGCCCCTTTACGACGGTGACGACACCGCGGGCTACCATATGTCGAACCCTACACCGGCCCCCCCTGACTACGACACGGGGCCATGCGCAGGGATCGGGTCGTGTTTCAATATTGATCAGGACTAGATTGAGGGAACGATAGTTCGGCGAGGATGCGAGACGTTGAAGCTTTGGTGGACTGTGAGCGGCTCGCGGGTTGCCCTCTGGTAGGACGCTATCAGGCGTCATCTTGAGCCGGAGCCTGACGTCGATCGACAGCGCGATGGCAATTCATCTGGGGTGAAGGACCATGGCTCTCCCGGTGACCATCCCCTCCTCCGGGCCCGATCCCGCTCGAGACCACGTGGAAACCGTGGGACCGGGTGCCCGGCCGTCAGCGCTGGGCCGACCACCTAGGAGGTTCTGGTTGGTTCTGAGCGCGGTCGTCGTGGCTACGGTAATCGCCGTCGCCGCCGTCGCGATCCTTCTGACTGCAGGTAGCGTCACAGTGACGAATGTCAACTGGTTCGGAATGAACAAGTGTGGGGGCCTGAGTGGCTCGACAACGCCGGGATTTCGCGGGACCGAGGGCGGGTCTGTCCGCTATTCGGTGCCGCAGGTCGTAAATTCAAACGCCACGAGTAGTTGCACCATCAACTCGATCGAATCCCTGGATCCCGGGTTTGGAGTCACCACCGAAGGCTTCCCGCTTTTCATACCGGCGGGGGGATCGACTTCTCTGAATATCACCATCAGCCTTATCGACGGGGATTTCGACGCAAATCTCTCCTTGATTGTTCTCTGATGCGCGGACCCGTAGGTCTGCGACGAGGCCCAGAACGCGTAGCGTCCAGCGGAGACTCCGCAGAGGCGGTCTGGACCATCGGCTGGGAGGAGTGGGCATCCGTCTTCTCCTTCCTCCTTGTCCGTTCCTCGACTTTCGCAATTCACGACCTACGTAGGTTCACGAGGTAGTGGATCGATGACCAGAGCACGCCCTCTGCCCGCGTTGTCCAGAGCCCTTGCAGCAGGGGTGGCCGCAGCCCTCGCCCCTGCTTTACCTGCCCGAACGCCGGCTCCATCATGTGCTTCCGACGTCCGTAGTGCGCCAGCTCTCGCTCGCTTCGCACCTTCTGCTGCATCCTCGATACGGACGTCTCGCCCTCCGAGGAGCGGCCTCGGAGACGCCGGGCGCGCTGGGTCATCCGATCGTTGCCGATAGGACAGTAGGCATCGATTCCCTGCTACGTCCTCCACCGATCGCACCCTCGCCGAAGCACCCCGCGTAGGCGCCCACTTCCGCGGGATTGACCCACGTTGTGAATCGTGACGCTCCTCTTCGGAATCCGTCCAGGCTGGTCGTTCGGGGAGCGGTTCAGCTCTGCCGCTATGACGCTCTGGGTCGTCTCGCCGACCGCCGATTGGCGGTCGTCTGCCGGCGCGAACGATTCCCGGTTCGCCCCGTCCGGCTTGATCCGTGAGTCCGCATCCGTGAGTCCGCCGAAGCGAAATCGGTCCGTATCCGTGGATCGACCGGCCCGTCCTCGCCCCTCTCCGCTGCCTTCGCCTTTTCCTGCCCGCGCCCGTCCCACCGCTGCTTCCTCGCCTGCCATCCCTCACGCGGCTCGTAGAGCATCGCGGGGGCGCCGGACGTATAGCCCCGGACCGCTCCGTGCCCGCCGGTAGGCCGTGGCCGGAGCGAGGTCCCGCACGCACCCGGACGTCCGCGGCTTCGACCGGGCGGCCGCGATGTACGAGCGGGCCCGGCCGGGCTATCCGCCGGCGGCGGTCCGCCACCTGGGCCGGGTCCTCCGCCTCGCCCCGGGGAGGACCGTGGTCGATCTCGGGAGCGGGACCGGCAAGTTCACGCGCGCGCTCGCGCCGCTCGGCGCCGCGCGGATCGCGATCGAGCCGACGGCCGGGATGCGTCGGGAGTTCCGCCGGGCCGTCCCGGACGTGCCGGTCCTCGACGGGACCGCGGAGGCGATCCCGCTCCCGGACGGGTTCGCGGACGCGGTCGTCTGCGCCCAGGCGTTCCACTGGTTCCGGCCGCGCCGGGCGCTCGGGGAGATCGCCCGGGTGCTGCGCCCCGGCGGGGGACTCGGGCTCGTCTGGAACACCCGCGACGAGGGGCTCCCCTGGTCCCGCCGGATCTCCCGCATCGTCGCGCGCTACCGCGGGCGGAGCCCGAAGTCCCGGTCGCGCCGGTGGCGACCGGCGTTCCGCGACCCCGCGGGCCCGTTCGGCCCGCTGCACGCGGCGCGCTTCGCCCACGTCCAGCGGGGGACGGTCGCGACGTTCGTCGAGCGGACGCTCTCGGTCAGCGTGATCGCGAACCTGCCGGCGCGCGAGCGGCGGGCGGTCGCGGCGGAGGTGCGGGCGGTGCTGCGGGACGACCCCTCCGCGCGCGGCCGCCGGTCCCTCGACCTCCCGTACGCGACCGAGGTCTACTGGAGCTACCGGCGCTAGGACCCGGGGCTAGGGGCCGGGAGCGCGTGCGTCGCAGACCGACCGCCAGCCGCAGCGCGCGCACTTGGCGGGCGACGGGGTCGCCCGGCCGTCGTACGGTCGATCGGCCTCCGCGCGCAGCCCGAGCAGCTCCGCCTTCGCGGCCGCAGTCCACGGAAGGCGGAACTCCGTTCCGTCGCCGTAGCGGAGCACGCCGTACGGGGGCGCGGCGCCGCTCGTCTCCTCGAGCAGCAGGCAGTACGCGGCGAGCTGGATCCGGTGGGAGCGCGGCGGACCGCGCGGGGGCGCGGCCCGGCTCTTGAGCTCGATCGGGACGAACCGGCCGTCGGGCCGGCGGCGGATCACGTCGGGGCGACCGACGAGACGGTAGCGGACCGACCGGAGCGTGCGCGGCGCACCGGCGTCGATCGCGTCCAGCGCACCGTCGGCGCGTTCGTGGCGGCGGAGCGCGAGGGCGCGCGCCGCACCGG
>JASHQY010000029.1 GCA_030038885.1 Thermoplasmata archaeon
CCAAGATCGTCGGCAGTTGCGTGCCGTTGGTGCAATCGTTTTGGCAACTCTGTTTGACGGACGTTGTGAGTTCGCGGGTTGGCGTACTTCACGTTCCTAAAGCCGGGAAACATCCACCACACTTCTCGTCGGCGAGAAAGCGGGCCCGACGCGCGTTGGACGCCGACCGTCATTGTGCGGCTCGGCCGAGACGAAGCGGACAACGATTGTTGTCGACGTGGGGGATCGCTCCGGGCGCCCCATCCTTGGCCAATCGAACGGACGCGAAGCTGGTCTCCGGCCTCCGTCGGGAATGACGCCCATTCGGCTTTGCGCCGGCCGGAGCGCCGATGGCCCCCATCGCCATCCTTATGATGCCCGCTCAAGTCGAGCGGCCGGTGGGCCCTCGGCCTGGCGGGCCGGGCGACTCGGAGTCGATCGTGAGCGCCGCGAGGACCGGGAACCCGAGCCGTCCGGCCACGGGGTCGGGAGCACGCTCCGCCGACCTCGCTGTTCTCTACGAACACCCGGCGTGGTTCGAGAAGGTTTTCGCGGAGCTCGATCGTCGGGGAATCGACTACGTGCGGTTGCACGCTCCCGAGCATTTCTTCAACCTCGACCGCGGGGAGCGTCCGTGGCCGGTCCTGTTCAACCGGATGAGCCCTTCGGCCTGGCGCCGCGAGCACGGCAGCGGCCTGTTCTACGCGCTGAGCTACCTCAGCCACCTCGAGTCGCTCGGCACCCGAGTCGTGAACGGCTCGAAGGCGTTCCGTTACGAACTTTCGAAGGCGCTCCAGCTGTCCCTCCTGCGATCGCTCGACCTCCCGTTCCCGAAGACCCGGGTCATCCACGCTCCCGAACAGGCACCGGAAGCGGCGGCGGGCCTCCGCTTCCCGGTGATCATCAAGCCCAACATCGGCGGCAGCGGCGCCGGCATCGTTCGGTTCGGTGGGCCGGAGGAGCTCGAACGGGCCGTCCGGAACCACCAGCTGCAGTTGGGGTTCGACCACGTCGGGCTCCTGCAAGAGTTCCTCCCGGCCCGGGGGGGCTTCATCACGCGCGTCGAGACGTTGAACGGCCGCTACCTCTATGGCATTCGCGTCCACCTCACCGGGGAAACGTTCGATCTCTGCCCGGCGGATATCTGCCGGACCACGAGCGGCCAGGACCTCACCGCGCCCGGCTGCGTCGTCGAGGCGAGCAAGGCGGGCCTTCGGGTCGAGGGCTACGAGCCGCCCCCGTCGATCCTCCGGGCCGTGGAGTCGATCGCCCGGGGCGCCGGGATCGACGTGGGCGGGATCGAATACCTCGTCGACGACCGGGACGGCCAGGTCTACTACTACGACGTGAACGCTCTGTCGAATTTCGTCGCGGACGCCCCGTCGGTGGTCGGCTTCGACCCGTTCGCCCGGCTGGTCGACTTCCTCGAGGAGACCATCGACGATGCCCGGAAATGAGCCCCGACGGATCCGGTTCGGCTACTGGATGCCGGTCTTCGGCGGCTGGCTCCGGAACGTCGAGGACGAGCGGATGGAGGCGACGTGGCCCTACGTGCGCGACCTCGCGCTCCGCAGCGAGGAGCTCGGCTTCGATCTGAGCCTGATCGCCGAGCTCAACCTGAACGACATCAAGGGCATCCAGGCCCCGACGCTGGATGCGTGGTCGACCGCCGCGGCGCTGGCCGCCGTGACCCGACGCCTCGAGCTCATGATCGCCGTACGACCGACGTTCCATCTGCCCCCGCTCCTGGCCAAGCAGGCCGCGAACATCGACCGCATCAGCGGGGGCCGGCTCGCCCTCAACGTCGTGTCGTCGTGGTGGGAACAGGAGGCCCGGATGTACGGCGTCCAGTTCGACACGCACGAGGAGCGCTACGCCCGAACCTCGGAGTGGCTGGACGTGCTCACCGGGGTCTGGTCGAACGACGCGTTCTCGTACTCGGGCCGGTACTACCGCGTGGAGGGTACGGTCCTGGAGCCGAAACCCCTCCGTCGGCCGAGGCCTCCCATCTACGCGGGCGGAGAGTCGGAGGCGGCGAAGGACCTTATCGCGGCGAAGTGCGACGCGTACGTGATGCACGGGGATTCTCCCGAACAGGTGGCCGCGAGGATCCGCGACATGTCGGACCGCCGCGCCCGCCGGGGCCTCCCCCCGCTCCGCTTCGGCCTCGCAGGCTACGCCTGCGTGCGGGATTCGGACGCGGAGGCCGCCGAGGTGGTCCGACGGATCACGAACGTCCGGAGCCATGCCGCCGGGCTGGCGAACTTCGAGCAGTGGCTCCGCGGGACGCAGCTCGAGCGACCGATGGCGATCGAGGAGTACTCCGTCTCGAACCGGGGCCTGCGCTCCGGGCTCGTGGGAACGCCCGAGAAGGTCGGCGACCAGATCGCGCGGTTCGCGGCCGCGGGGGTCGACCTGCTGCTCCTCCAGTTCAGCCCTCAGCTCGAGGAGATGGAACGGTTCAGCGACGAGGTCATCCGCCCCTACGCGGCCGCTCTCGCCTAGGCTCGTGACGGACGCCCGCCCCTCCCCGCCGCCGGTCTCCCGTCGGACCGGGAGGCAGGTCGATCCCGATCCGACGTCGTTCGATGAGGTCGCGAGCCCCGAACGCGTGGCGATCGTCGCACGCGCGCTCCGGGAGCGTGGGCTCGATGTCGAGATCGTCGAGGACGCGGAGGCCGCTCGAGCGGCCTTCCTGCGCCGGGTCGGTCCGGCCGACGAGGTCTTGGAGGCGACGTCCCAGACCCTCGAGGAGATCGGCCTGGGCCGGGAACGCACCGGCACGACACCGTATCGGCGCCTCCGTCCGGAACTCGATCGGCTGGCGCGCGCGGGGCTGCGGGAGGAGAAGCGGAGGCGGGGGGCCAGCCCGGGGGTCATCGTGGGGAGCGCCCAGGCGGTGACCGAACAGGGCGAGATCCTTGTGGCGTCCGGAAGCGGCAGCCAGCTGGGCCCCTACAGCTACGGGGCCGCACGCGTGATCTGGGTGATCGGCGCGCAGAAGATCGTCCGGGACCTCGACGAGGGCCTCCGCCGGATTCGGGAGTTCGCGCTACCGCTTGAGGACGCACGAGTGCGCGGCCGAGGAGGAGAGGGGAGCTCGTTCAACAAGTTGCTCGTCGTGTTCGGAGAGCATCAGGCCCACCGAGCCCTCGTCATCCTCGTCGAGAGCAAACTGGGGGTCTGAGCGGGTTCGCCCCGCGGCACCTCGAGACCCGCTCCCGAGGTCGTCCTGGGTGAAGTCTTTCTGACCATGGCTTCCGATGCGCTCTCTGGATCCATCCCAGTGGCGCTGGCTGAAGACGCATCGCGGCGACTGATTGAGAGGGTAGAGGAACAGGCGCCTTCGAATCTGAGGGCTCGGAGCCCATGAAGGAGGCGACCCCATCGAGCTTGCGGGCAAACTGAGGCGTCAGGACCATCGTCTCGATCTTACCGACGCCATGGTCGCGACCACCGCGGGAACCTGCGAGGACTGGGAGGTCCTGTTGACCAGCGACTCCAACCTGCGGACCTGTCGACCCTCACCCGCGTTCGCGAGAGAAAAGCCGATGTCGATTCGAGAAGCGCCACGCTGACGCATCTGCGCTTTCGAGTGGGCTGTTCCCCCTCGAAACTGGGGCGCGGCGCGATCGCATCTCGGAGTCGGCGACGCGGATGAAGCGCCTGGTACGTTCACGTTGGCCGCGGGGGATTCCCTCCGAACCGTCGGGGCGGCTCGCCACGCGCGGACGACGCAACTGTATGCCCTTCCAGATCGCAACCGCTCTCTGAATGAACGTAGGAGCATCGTTCACTTGCTTACCTAAGCTCATGTAAGGAAACTAGTCAGAGACGGTTCGTTGCGGACGGGGCACGATCCTGGTGGAGCCGTGGCCGAGGCTCAGTTTCGCCCGCTAGGGGCCTCCCGCGCCAGCCGCTGCCAGTTCCGAAAGACGTAACGGTGTACTTGCTTCAGACCGAGGCGGAGCTCCAGGCGTTTCAGCCACGGATAGCCCGCGGCCACCTGCACGCGGGTCTGTCGGCGGACCGCGACTCCTTCGCGGATCGGCTCGATCTCGAACCGGTCTTCGATCGCCTCGATGCCCTTCGTGGATGGCAGGTCGTTGGTCTCCATCCGAAAGGCGAGCGTGCGTTCGGGGACCCATTCGAGAATCCGCTGGTGGACCGTCCCCTGGTCGGAGACGCACTCCCTCTCTGCTCCTACACCTCCACCGGCCGGGAGCCGACATTCCAGCGGCTGCGGCACTCCCAGCTTGAAGAGCAAGGAACTCGAACGATCCATCCGCGAGTTGCCGAGCAACGGCCAGATCGCTTGCGCCCGGCTCGCGAAACGACGGCGGGTTCGGATCACGAGGGTCCGACCGGACGGAGCTGCCACACGTACGCTATCGGCTCGAGTTCGCTTAACGGCGCGCCTGAGTCCACCGCGGTTCGGGAGGCACGACGGGCGCACGGGCGGGCGGCCGAAGTCTTCGCTGCGCCGGCCGGCCGTGCCGACCGAACGAAGAGGCGCAACTTCGGGTTGCACCTCCCGACCCTTCTTCGCTCGGAGTGAGATGCCGGCCTTTGCGTTGCCTAGGTGTGTCTCGGAGAGCTGTCGTAGACCGTCCACGGGCAGCTGCCACCATGGCTCGAAGGTCAGACCGCTTCGTCACCCCACCGCGGACCCTTACCTCGTCCACGGCAAGGGGGCCTTTGATAGCAACAGTCCCGTACGTGGAGCGGAGGGCGCCTCAAACCCCGCGTATCCGAGCCGACATGAAGGGGGAGGGCCGGCCGAAGCAACGCGGACGCTCGAATCCAGGCTTCGGTCCATCAAGGGTCGGAAGTTCTACGGCGCGTTCCGGATTGTTCCGGAAGCCGCGGAGTATTTCGCCTGCGTTGCGAAGTCGGCTCGGGAGGATTCCGCCTCGATGCAGCTCGAGGGGGGGCAGATTCCCGGAGGTCACTACATTCGACACAGGCTGTTCGAGTGGTCGAAAGCGGCTGCCGAGGGGAAGCTGACATCGGTTTCCCAGGATAGGGCGCGTTACTACGACGTGGACAGGACGCGACCCGAGCTCGAGTACCATCGATGCATGGAGGAAATGCACCTCCTCCTTCCAGCGCAGGGTCGCGGTCCCGCACCGCTAGATTGGGCCAGAGCTGATGGACGGAGCCCATCACTCGAATCCCGGGGACCGGGAATCGACCGGCCGCTGCGTGATCCGTGCACGAACGGACGACGAGATCTGTTCGCCGGCAGAGGGGAATGGCGGTTAGCCCATACCGGCGGGAATCCTACCTTCGTCGCGAGCGGGGTAGATATAGCGGAACGCGGTCACGATGCCCGCGGGGCGAGTCCTTGTCTCCGGAGTCGACCGATCCTGTCGAGTCCTTTGTCCGCGCCAACGAAGCCTACGCCAGCAAATTCGCCAAGGGGGACCTCGCGATGCGCGCGAAAACCGGCGTTACGGTCCTTACCTGTGGGGACTCCCGAGTAGACCC
>JASHQY010000030.1 GCA_030038885.1 Thermoplasmata archaeon
CTCGAGCACCGGGGCCCCCGGCCGGTTCGACACGACCAGCACGATCGCGGCCGCCGCCGGGTCCGCCGCGAGCGCGGTCGCGAGCCCCTCGAGGGTCGTCCCCTCGCCGGACGCGAGGACCGCGATCCGCAACGGCCGCATCGCGCGTTCGACCGACCGGACTTAGAAGAGGGTGGCGGGCGCGGCCCGAGACCGTCCCGGGGGCGCGCGCCGTCGGGCCCGCCCCGCGCCGCGGAGGCCTACAGCATGACCCGGAGGTTCAGCTTCTCGGTGAGCTCCTTGTAGCGGTTGCGGATCGTGACCTCGGTCACGCCCGCGACCTCGGCGACCTCGCGCTGGGTGCGGCGCTCGCCGCACTGGACGCTCGCGATGTAGATCGCGGCGGCCGCGACGCCGGTCGGTCCGCGGCCGCTCGTGAGCTCCCGCTCGGTCGCTTCCTTGAGGATCTCGTTGGCCCGGGTCTGGATCTCGCCCTTCAGCTTGAGCTCGGAGCAGAACCGCTGGATGTAGTCCTGCGGGCGCGTCGGCATCAGCTTGAGGTGCAGCTCCCGCGTCATGAAGCGGTACGTCCGCCCGATCTCCTTGCGGCCGATCCGCGACTTCGACGCGATCTCGTCGAGCGTGCGGGGGACGTTGCACTGGCGGCAGCTGCCGTAGAGCGACGCCGCGACGACCCCTTCGATCGACCGGCCCCGGATCAGGTTGCGGTTGACCGCCTTGCGGTAGATCATCGCCGCGGTCTCGCGCACGTTGCGCGGGAGCGCCATCCCCGACGCGATGCGGTCGAGCTCGGCGAGCGCGAACGCGAGGTTGCGCTCGGTCGCGTTGCTCACGCGGATCCGGCGCTGCCACTTGCGCAGGCGGTAGAGCTGCGCCCGGTTGCGGGTCGGGATCGACTTGCCGTACGGGTCCCGGTTCTTCCACCCGATCTCGGTCGAGAGCCCCTTGTCGTGGATCGTGAGGGTCGTCGGGGCGCCGGTGCGCGCGCGCTTCTCGCCCTGCTCGGCGTCGAACGCCCGCCAGTCGGGTCCCTGGTCGATCATCGACTCCTCGAGCACGAGGCCGCACTCGTCGCAGACGAGCTCGCCGCGTTCGTAGTCGCGCGTGAGGTGCGTCGACCCGCAGCTCGTGCAGCGGGTCGCGACCGCCATGTCCTCGGCGCGCGGCGGGGCCTTCTCCGGTTCGGGCGCGACCTCCTTATCGACCATCGCGAGTCCTCCGTCACTCCCGCACGAGCGTCGCGTCGAGCAGGGCGATCCCCTCGGTCGGCGTCGGCGGGCGGCGCGGCCGCACGGTGAGGTACGGCCGGGCGACCGGTCCGAAGACCCGGACGACCCGCCCGTGGAAGGTCCCGCGGGCGTCCGTCACCGCGGTTCCCTCGGGCGCGGGGTCCGGGCCGCTCGCCCGGACCGTGAGGTGGCCCGACGGGGTCACCGCGCGGACCACGCCGACCTCGCGCGCTGCCGGTCGGCCGCCGACTCGCGACAAGAGGTATAAACGACTTGCGATAGGTATTATAGGCTTACGGTCGGGCCCGGGAGGCCCGGTTCCGCGCCCGGGCGGCCGCCGAGTTCGGATCGGCGTCGGGGACCGCGACCCCGGGGATCTCGGGCGGGATGTACGGGTTGTACGGCAGGAACGCGGCCGTCCGGGGCTTCGCCTCGTCCGGCGCATCGTCCTCCGCGTCCGTCGCTGCCTCCGCCGGCCCGGCCGCCGGCGCGGCCGCCGGGGCGTCCGGGGCGGTCGCGGGGTCCACCGTCGGGACCCCGTCCGGCTCGCCGAGCTCGGCCGGTGCGTCCGGACGCTCGGCGATCAGCGGGGTCGCCGCCTCGGCCGCGAGCTTGCGCTCGCGCGCGATGCGGTCGACCTCCTGGTAGAGCGCCTCGATCTCCTCCTCGGGCGTCCCGTAGCGGCGTTCCTGCCGCTCCTCGCTGAGGGCGGCGCGGACCTGGGCCATCAGGCGCGCCGCGCTGTGCGCGTCGTGGGCCCGGCCCTTGATCCGTTGGAGCCGGCGCGCGAGGTTGCGCGCCTCGAGCAGGATCTCCTCCTCCTCGTGGGGGCTCGGGGCCGGCAGCGCGGGGGCGCGCGGGATGCGGGAGACCGCCCGCCGCGTCTCGACGAGCCGCTGGGCGCTGAGCGCGAGGTTCTGGTCCTGGATCGACTGGAGCAGGCTCGTGAACAGGCGGGCGGGTTCGCGCACGTCCTCTCCGCGGTTGCGGGCGCGGCGGATCGATTCCCCGAGGTTCTGCGCCTCCTGGACGCAGAACTTCGGGATCGTATCGTTCAGGACCGCGAGCGCGAGCGACGCGCTCGCCGCCGCCTTCTCCATCGAGCCGGAGCTCAGGGGGTCGGTCTGCAGCCGGACGCGGGGGTTGCCGACCCGCGCGTCGAGGTGCTGCAGGTCGACCCCGAGGGTCGAGGCGATCGCCCGCAGCTCGTCGGCCCGTCGGAGCAGCTCCCGGACCCACGACCAGTCCTGGAGGACCTTCGCGAGCAGGTTCTCGCCGCCCTTGACGATCAGCGCCGCCGTGTCGGCTTCGTCGGCCGCGAGCGCCTGCTCGAACGATTCGCGGATGTGGTTCGTCGGGAACGGGAGCCCCTCGACCTCGAGCGCGGCGCCCTGGGCCAGGACCCGCTCGAGGCGGGCTTTGAGCTCCACGGCCGACGGGGGCGGGACCTTGGGCATGCGCTAGGGGCCTCCCGGCTCGGCCGAGAGCATCCGCATCAGCCGGGCGAGCGCCTCGTCGGCCCCCTGGAGCTCCCGGGTGCGGAGCAGGTCGGTGACCTCGCGGATCTGCGCGGCCGCCTCCATCGCGACCTCGCTGTCCGGTGGGAGGTTGCGGACCCGCCCCGCGAGGCTGCGGGCCTTCTTCAACAACCGATCGAGGGTCTCGGACTCGGTCTCCACCGGCGTCGGCTCGACCGCCGGGGCGGCGCCGACCGCGACCTCGTGCAGCTCGCGCGACTGCTCGAGCTGCTCGATCTCCCGACGGAGGTCGCGGACGCTCTGCACCGCGTCCGGCAGCCGTCCCTTCTTGAGGTGCCGCACGGCCTCGGCGTGGAGCCGTCGCGCGGTCGCGCTCGGCGCATGGTCCTCGGGGTACCGGTCGAGCACGGCCGCGTGCCGCCCGAGCTCGTCCTCGAGCGAGGTCGGGATCGCCTCGTGGAGCAGCATCAGCGTCTGGGCGGCGGACTGGGCGACCGAGTCGAGCGCGTCCTCGGTGAGGTTCGGCGCCTCGAGGTGCTCGCGGATCTCGGCGACCTCGCCGGTGATCTCCCCGAGCGGGATCCCGAGGTCCGCCGCCTCCTTGCGCAGCGTATCGATCTGGTGCAGGAGCCCCTGCAGGCCCCTCCAGTCGGACTCGAACTGGGCGACCCGGTGCTCGGTCTCGATCAAGAGCCCGCCGGCGACCTCGCGCTGACCGCCGCCGATCGCCTCCTGGAGCCGGGCGAGGTCCGCGCCGACCGCGAACCGGACCCCGCTCTCGCGCAGCGCGCTCTCCCGCGCCCGGAGCGCGGCGAGCCGGCGTCCGAGGAGCTCATCCGTCTGGCGGTCGAGGCTCCGCTGGGCGTTCCGCAGCACGTCCAGCGCCTCGTTCACCCGTCCCTCGGCCTCGTTGATCGCGGCCTGGCACATCTCGCTCGTGACGTCGGGGGCACCGCGGCCGAGCTCGCGGACGTAGTCGAGCTTCCCGCGGAGGTCCCGGCTGATCGTCGCGCAGAGCTCCGCCTCCGCCGACGGCGGCGCCGGCGCGGGGGAGGACGGGGCCGCGGGGAGCCCCGGTCCGTCCAGGTCGATCGCCGTGGGAGCGTCGGCACCGAGCGAGCGCAGTCCCTCGATCGCGAGCGCGGTGGGGAAGCCGCACACGGAGCAGTGCCCGACGGTGGACGGGATCGGCTGCTCGCAGATGGGACAGCTCGTGGGCACGGTCCTCGCTCGGTAGCATTACTAAAGGTGGCGCGACCGACTTAACGCTTCTGAGGAATCGCCGCCGACCGACCCGGCCCCGGGCGGCGGCTCAGCCGCCCGAGAACGTCGGGATGACCGTCAGCCGCACCGGGGCGTCGATCGGCGTGTCGAGCGGGATCGGCCGGTCGTCGACCAGCACGGCGCTCCCCTCCGGTGCCTGTCCGAACGAGCGGAGCGCGGTCCGGACGAGGGTCCCGGGGGCGACCTCGAGCGAGCGCCGCTCGACCGACCCTCCCCGGGTCACCTCGATCGTCACCGGGATCGTCGTCGGGGAGGCGCTGAGGGGGAGAGTTTCCGGCGGCGGCGGCTCCCGCCCGTCGCCCTTTGAACTCCCGCGATGCATACGCACCACCAGATCTCGAATCTGGCGCCTTGGCCGAGCTAGGCTACCTCAGCACCCCGCGGCCCGAGGGAAGTGGCCCATATGCGTCTTTGCCTTCGAACGTAGCCAAGGTCCCGTCCGACCGGAGCCGGCCGGCGTGGAGGCGCCCCCGCACCTCGCGCGCCCCTCCTCGCGGGGGGCCCACTACCGCGACCCGGACATCGCGGCCTTCATGCGGCCGATCGCCTCGACGGGGTACGGGTCCACCCCCCGCTGCGCGGCCAGGAAGAGGCTCACGTGGTCGCCGAGCGCGACGCCGTCCAGCGTCGCTTCGAGGCGGTCGTCCGCGTCGAGCCGGACCGGGAGCACGGTCGCCCCTCGCTCCGAGAGGAGGTGCGCGAGG
>JASHQY010000031.1 GCA_030038885.1 Thermoplasmata archaeon
CGCTCCGCGAGCGATCGCAGGTCGGCGAGGAGCCGCTCGGGGGCTCCCGAGTCGAGCGCGTCGCGCGCCCGCTCGACTCCCGAGCGCAACGTCGGGGATCGGCCGGTCACCCAGAGGGCCGCGCCGCTGGTCAGCAGCACCGAACCGCGCCGCGCCCCACCACCCCCCGCCAGGATCCGCTCGGT
This sequence comes from Thermoplasmata archaeon, assembly GCA_030038885.1. Lineage (GTDB taxonomy): Archaea > Thermoplasmatota > Thermoplasmata > Lutacidiplasmatales > UBA184 > Lutacidiplasma. The sequence goes on from JASHQY010000031.1 coordinate 186, forward strand.
CTCCTCTGCCGCTGCGGGAGGGGGCAACGCGTCCCACGAGCCCCGCCGATCGTCGGACGGGAGCAGCGCCTCGGGCCGGACCCGGATCCGTCGCACCCGGCCCGGGACCCAGACGATCGCGGTGGTCGGTGCTCGCGGAGAGAACTCGTCGCATCCGTCGTCCGAGCTCATCGCGATGCCCCGCCCGACCCCGAGCGCGCGAAGCGCCGTAGCGGTCGTCACGGCGCTCGGGACATCGGCCGACCCGACGACCTGACAGCGCACGCGGGCCGGGTTCGATAGCGGTCCGAGACGGTTGAAGATCGTCGGGATCGGCAGGCGGACGCGTACCGGAGCGAGCGCGCGGGTCGCCGGGTGGAAGAGCGGCGCGTGCAAGAACGCGATCCCGTAGCGTCGGTACGACGCGCGAGCGAAGGGGATCGACGTCAGGATCGGGAGACCGAGCGCGGCGAGCAGGTCGCTCGAGCCGCACCCCCGTCGGCTCCGGTTCCCGTGCTTCGCGACCGGGAGGCCCGCTGCGCGCACGACGAGGGCGCTGACCGTCGAGACGTTGAACGAGGGGCGCGGGGCGCCGCCGGAGCCGCAGAGGTCGATCGCCGCGTCCCGCGGGGAGATGCGGAACGGGACCGCGCGCCGACGCATCTCGCCGGCGAGCGCCGCGAGCTCGCTCGGGTTCTCCCGGCGGAAGGTCAGCGCGAGGAGGAGGCCGAGGCGATCCACGTCATCGGCCCCCGGGGCGGTGAGCGCATCGAACGTCGCGCGGACCTCGACCGCGGTGAGCGGTCGGGGCTCGAGCAGCCGGGGAAGGACGGGTCCCGTCACCGACGGGCCTCCGCGAGGAAATTGTGGAGCAGCGCCGGTCCCGTGGGCGTGAGGTACGACTCCGGGTGGAACTGGACCGACTCGACCGGCCGCCGGCGGTGGCGCAGGGCCATCACGACCCCGTCGTCGCTGCGGGCCGACACCTCGAGCTCCGGGGGCATGGACGAGGGCCGCACGACGAGCGAATGGTAGCGGGCGACGTCGGTCGGGCTCGGGAGCCCCGCGAAGATCCCGCGTCCGTCGTGCCGTATCCGGCTGGTCTCCCCGTGGACCGGGGCGTCCGCCCGCACGACGCGTCCGCCGTAGTGCTCGGCGATCAGCTGGTGGCCGAGGCACACGCCGAGGAACGGGCGCTCCCGGTCCCATCGCCGCAGGAGCGCGCGGTCGAGCGCGGTCATCCGCCGGTCCCGAGGGTGCCCGGGCCCCGGCGACAGGACGATCGCGTCCGGGTCGACGCGCGCGGACGCCGCGAGGGGGGTCGTCGCGCGAAGGCACGTCACCGACGCGCCGTCCGCCGAGAGCGCCTGCGCGAGGTTGTGGACGAACGAGTCCTCGTGGTCGATCAGCAGCACCCTCACGCGCCGTCCTCCACCAGCGTCGATTCGACCTGGGCGAGCTTCGTCAGGGTCTCCGCGAACTCCCGCCGCGGCTCGGATCGGTGAACGATCCCGGCGCCGGCGGCGGTGTAGAGCCGTCGACCCGCCGCGAACGCGGTGCGGATCGCGAGGGCCCACGCGGCCCGCCCGTGGGGCTCGAGGAGCCCGACGGCTCCCGCGTACGGACCGCGCCAGCTCGCTTCCTCGCGTCGCAAGAGCTCGGTCGCCCGGATCTTCGGGGCGCCGGCGACCGTGCCCGCCGGAAAGGCCGCCGCGAGGACGTCCCAGGGTCCGACGCCGGCGGGCAACCGCGCGCCGACCCGGGAGACGAGGTGGTCGAGGCGGGCGTAGCGCTCGAGGCGCTCGCGCGCGAGCAGTCGAACGGAGCCCGGGACCGCGACCGCGCCGAGATCGTTCCGCGCGAGGTCGACCAGCATCCGGTGCTCGGAGAGCTCCTTGGGGTCGACCGCGAGCGGCGTGCGTCCCGAGCGGCCGGGGCCGCGTGGGATCGTCCCGGCGATCGGGTTGAGGAACGCGCGGGACCCCTCCACCTCGACGACGGACTCGGGCGTCGCGCCAACGACCTCGCGATCGCCGAACCGGAGGTAGTAGAAGAACGCGAACCGCTCCGAGCGTCGCAGCGCGCCGGCCCGGCGCAGGAGGTCGTCCGGTCGGGGCCACGCGCGCCGGTGCGCGAGGACGACCTGATACGCTTCGCCGTTGCGGATCTCCTCGACCAGCCGGCGGACGCTCCGCTCGTACCGCGCGGCCGGAAGCGAGTCGGCGACCGGGCGCGCGCGGGGCGCGTCCCCCGGGGGAGCGGGCGCGGGACGCGCGGCCGGCACCCGGGACCGGCGCGGATGATCGACGTAGGCGAACGATCCGAGCGGGAACGGACTTCCCGCCGGGAACCTCGCCGCCCGCGGTTCGAACAGGCCGAACGCGTCGAACCCGAGGTATCCGACGACGGCGCGCCCCCGGTGGCCGCTCAGGAACCGCTCGGCCCGGCGCGCCTCCTCCGCCGGCACGCTGCGGGCCGAGATCTCCCGGATCTCCGCGGGCGAGGTGAACCAGACCGCACGGCCCGCGGGTTCCCCCGCGCGGGGCGCGAGCTCGAAGTACCCCGCGACCTCCCGCCCCTCCGCCGCGCGCGCGAAGTCGTCCCACGGGTCGGTCACGCCGTGCCTCCCCGGACCAGCGCGCGATGCAGCTCCCGCAGCACGCGAGAACCGTGGGCGAGCGGCACCGCGATCGAGAGGGCCCGGGGCGTCGCGCTGAACCCCTCGGCGCCGCGCACGACGCTCCCGGGCACGCGGGCGAGGTCGTCGAGGACCCCGTCCCCGATCGCGGTCACGATCGCGACGCGGTACGGCCCGTCGAGCATCGCGGCCGCGTCGCGCGTCACCGGGGCGAGCGCGCGGATCGCGGGCAGCACCTGAGTCGGCTCGAGCACGAGGCAGAGCAGCGCCGACGAGGTGTAGATCTGCACCAGGTTGACCCGGGCGGCGGAGAGCCGCTCCGAGACCTCCGCGACGATGCCGGGCCGCTGGCGACCGCCCGGCACGCGGAGCCGGAGCAGGCGCAGGGGCCGGAGGATCGTGAGCGCGCGGTTCCGCCGCCCGGCCCGCGGCGGGGCGATCGTCGTGACGACCCGGGGGTCGTCGAGCGAGCGGACGCGCAGCGTGATTCCGTAGGCGCGGGCGGGCTCGATCGTCAGGGGATGCAGCACGCGGGCACCGAACTGGGCCAGCTCCTCGGCCTCCTCGTACGAGAGCTCCGGGATCGGCCGCGCGTCCGGCACCTCGCGCGGGTCCGCCGAGAGGACCGCGACGTGCCGCTTGACCAGCTCGACCCGGGACGCCCCCAAGAGGGCTCCGAGGCCGGCGGCCGCGTAGTCCGAGCCGCCCCGGCCCAGGGTCGCGACGCGGCCCTCGAGGCTACGTCCGAAGTAGCCGGTGACGACCGGCAGCTTTCCCGACGCGAGCAGCCTCCCGATGCCCCGTCGGACCGCGGGGCGCGAGCGGTCGAGCAGCAGGCAGGACGCGCCGTAGGCGTTGTCGGTGATCAGCCCCAAGTGATCCGCCTCGACCGGCGCGGCGCGCAGGCCCTCCTCGGCGAGCCGGGCGGAGAGCCAGTGGACCGCGAGCCGCTCTCCCTGGCTCAGCACGCGGTCGGCCAGCGCGGGATCCCGGCCGGGGGTGCGCTCCACCCAGGTGAGGAGGCGCGCGAGCCGGTCGAGGTGACGACGTCCAGCGAGCGGCAGTCCCGGATGGCGGCGGCGGACCTCGGCGATCGCCGCCCGGTGCTGGCTCCGCGACCGGGGGTGACCGAGCGCGGCGGTCAGGAGGTCGGTGACGCCCTCCCGAGCGGAGGCGACGACGACGACCGGGACGCCCTCGGCTCGGACCGCCCGGACGTCCTCGGCCACGTGCGCCGGGTCCTCGAGCGACGCGCCGCCGAACTTGAGGACGACCGGCGGGCGGGATCGGCTCACCGGCCCTCCGTAGTGGACGCCGGGAAGAGTCCCTCGTCGATCGCCAGCTCGGCGTTGAGCACGGACGCGCCGGCTCCGCCCCGGACCGCGTTGTGCGAGAGGAGGAAGCAGCGGAGGTACGGCGGGTCCCACCGGAGCCGGCCGACGACCACCGCCATGCCGCGGGCCCGCGCCGGACTGCCGGCCCACCGGTCGCGCAGCGGCTGGGGTCGGTCGGCCTCGGTGCGGAGCTCGATCGGCGGGTGAGGCGCGCTCGGCAGCGCCCGCCCGGCGAGGGGGTCGAACGAGCGGAGCGCGCGTTCGATCGCGGAGCGGGACGGCCGTCGGGTGGCCTCGACGGTGACGGCTTCGAGGTGGCCCTCCCGCGTTCCGACGCGCGCGCAGTGCACGACGAACGGCGTGGCGAGCGGGCGGACCCGACCGCCCGTGAGCGTTCCCAGCATCCGGGCGGACTCCCGGGCGACCTTGTCCTCCTCGTCCGGCACGTAGGGGACGACGTTGTCCGCGATCGCGAGGGAGGGCACTCCGGGGTAGCCGGCGCCCGACAGCGCCTGGTAGGTCGTCACGTGGACCGCGCGCGGGGCGAGCAGCGGGACGAGCGGGGCCAGGCCGATCACGAGGCCGGTGGCCGAGCAGTTCGGGTTCGCGACCAGGAGGCCCTGTCCGTGGGGCCGGTGCGCTGCGAGCCGGAGGTGGTCCGCGTTCACTTCCGGGACGAGCAGCGGGACCGTCGGATCGAGTCGATGGTCGGCGGCGTTCGTGAAGACCGAGATCCCCCGGCGCGCGATCTCGGTCTCGATCCGCCCGGCGGTCCCCGACGGGAGGGCCGAGAACACGACCCGGATCCCGGCGCGTTCGAGCGAGACGGGGGTCGTGCGGACCAGCCGCTGCTCTGCCAGGCCGGACGGCGGGGCCTCAGCGAGCTGCCACACGTCGGCGAGCGTCTTCCCTTCGGAGCGCTCGCTCGACCCGAGCAGGGGAGGCTCGAACGACGGGTGGTCGGCCAGCAGCCGGGCGAAGTGCTGCCCGATGTAGCCGCTCGCCCCGAGGACGGCGCAGGGGCGCTTCGCGTCGCTCACGGGAGGTACCCTCCGCGGAGCGCGAGGTCGGCGAGGGCCATCGCAGCGACCGACTCGAGCACGACCACCGCGCGGGGGACGATGCACGGATCGTGCCGTCCCGTCACCCGGAGCGGCACGTCGGTGCCGCGGGCGAGGTCGACCGTGCGCTGCACCCGCGCGATCGAGGAGGTCGGCTTCACGACCGCCCGAAACACGACCGGCATGCCGGTCGCGAGCCCGCCGAGGATCCCGCCGGCGTGGTTGGTCGTCGTCCGCACCTTCCCATCGACCCATCGGAACGGGTCGTTGTGCTCGCTCCCGCGCATCCGCGCGGCGCGAAAGCCGGCCCCGAACTCGATCCCCTTGACCGCCGGGACCGCGAAGGCGACGTGCGCGATCGCGCTCTCGATCGAGTCGAAGAACGGCTCGCCGAGGCCGACCGGCAGCCCGTCGATCCGCACCTCGACGACCCCGCCCAGGCTGTCCCCGTCGCGCCGTGCGGCCGCGATCGCCTCCTCCATGCGGGCCGCGGCCGCCGGGTCCGGAGCGGCGACCTCGTTCGCCTCCGTCCGCGCCCGGAGCTCGGCGATCGCCTCGCTCTCCGGCACCTCCGCGTCGACCGACCCGATCGACCGCGTGTAGCCGACCAGGTCCACGCCCCGGTGCGCGAGCATCTGGCGGCCGATCGCCCCGGCGATCACGAGGCCGACCGTCATCCGGCCCGAGAAGATCCCCCCGCCCGAGAGGTCGGCGGCCTCGCCGTAGCGGACCCGCGCGGGATAGTCCGCGTGCCCCGGACGCGGGGTGTCCCGCATCCGGTCGTACGGCTCCCGGCGCACGTCCTCGTTTCTGGCATGCGCTCGGAACGTCTCCCCCGTCGCCCGGCCCTCGCGGAGTCCGGCGTCCACGATCAATCGGTCCTCCTCGTGGCGCTGCGTTGCGAGCCGGCGGCCGACCGGGCGCCGGCGGTCGAGCTGGCGCTGGATCCCGGCCTCGTCGATCGGGGTACCCGCCGGGATCCCGTCGATCTCCACGCCGACCTCGGGGCCGTGGCTCGAGCCGAAGATCGTCGCCCGAAAGCGCTCTCCGTAACGCATCATGCTCGCTCCCGCGCGCGCAGCGACCCGAGCATCGTCCAGAATCGAGGGAACGACTTCGACACCGACCGCGCGTCGCCGATCCTGCACGGCCCGTCCGCGGCGAGGGCGCCCACCGCCGCGCTCATGACGAGCCGGTGGTCGTCGAAGTTCGCCAGGTCGAAGCGGGTGGGATGGGCGGTGCCCCGCACCCGGAGCCCGCCGCGTTCCTCGCGCACGTCGGCTCCGAGCGCCCGGGCGAGGAGCGCGGTGCCCGCGCTCCGGTCGGACTCCTTGAGCGCGACGTGCGCGGCTCCCGAGAGGTGGCTCTCCGCCGGGATCACGGCCGCGATCACCCCCGCGAGCGGGTAGAGGTCCGGAGCGGACGTGAGGTCCACGGTGAACCCTCGCCGGGGCCGGCCCTCGACGGCCGTGCCGCGCTCGGAGCGCTCGACCGACGTCCCGACGCTCCGCAGCAGGTCGAGGACCGCGAGGTCGGCCTGCGGCAGCGAGGTCGGGATCCCCGAGATCCGCACCCGGCCGCCCGAGATCGCGGCGGCGACCCAGAAGTAGGCCGCCGAGGACGCGTCGCCGGGGACGGGGAACCGACCGCCGCGGTAGCGCTGACGGCCGGGGATCCGCAACCGGCGACCCCGCCGTCGCACGCGGACCCCCTGCCGGGTCAGGACCGAGAGCGTCGCTTCGAGGTACGGCTCGGACACGATCGGCCCGACGAGCTCGATCTCCGAATCCTCAGGAAGCGTCGGCAGGACGAGCAGGAGGGCGGAGGCGAACTGCGAGCTCTCCGACGCGTCGAGCCGGAGCCGCCCGCCGTGCAGCGGTCCCTCGAGGGTCGCCGGGAGACCCCGGCCTCCGGAGGGCCGCTCGACCGATGCCCCGAGCGCCTCGAGCGCGTCGTAGAGCGTCCCGATCGGCCGCTCGGGGAGGCGGCCCCGCCCTTCCAGCCGCACCGGCACGGCAGAATTTGCCGCCAGCGCCGCGACGAACCGGAGGGTCGTGCCCGACTCACCGCAGTCGATCACCACCGACCGGCGGCGCGGGGCGCGGTCGGGCTCGAGGACCCATCGATCGCGAGCGAAACGGATCCGGGAACCCAGGGCGGTGAGCGCGCGCGCGGTCGCGCGGGTGTCGTCGGCATCGAGCGGGTGCTCGACGACGGAACGCCGTCGGGCCAGGTGGCCCGCGATCAGCGCGCGGTGGGTGTAGCTCTTGGAGGGCGGAGCGCGCGCGGCCCCCCGCAGGACTCCCGGTCGGACCCGGACGATCGTCATGGGACGACCTCCGCCGGCGCGGCCGGCGGCCGCGCGAGGTGCACGGTGCGGATCTCGCCGAGCCGTGTCGGGAGCTCCGCCACCACGGCGTCGAGCCGCGACGGGGGGGAGATCGCCGCGAGCACGGGACCCATGCCGCTCACGCCGCTCGCCAGCGCGCCGGCGCGGGCGAGCCCATCGCGGACCGTCCGGTAGTCGTACCCGACCACCCGCTCGACCAGTTCGGTGTTCGCCTGCATCGCCCCGGCCCAGTCGCCCGCGAGCACGACCTCGGTCGCCCGGCGCCCTTCGGCACCGAGCCCAGCGAAGGCGGCCGCCCATGTGGGCGAGGGTCGGTGGGTCGCGCGCGGGACGAGGAGCGCCACCTCGAGCGAGGGGTCGAGCGGGATCGCGCGCAGCAGCTCGCCCGCCCGGTTGTCGGTGACGACCACGCCGGACGTGAGACCCGCGAGCGCGTCGTCGAGGGCGCCGGTGGCGCTGACGCCCGCCGACCGGGAGATCTCGGCGGACATCCGGGCCACTTCGATCGGAAGGAGCGTCGCGTCGGTGGCGTGCGCGACCGCGAGCACGACCGCCGCGCTCACGGCGCTCGAGCTTTTGAGCCCCCGCCCGGCGGGAATGTCCGAGCGCACCGCGAGCGCCCCGCGGCCCGAGCTGCCGGGCGCGAGCCGGTTCAGCGCGACGTCGAGCGCGGCGACGACCAGCGGCGTGCGGGCCGCCTCCGGCACGTCGACGTCCCACCGGCCGCGAGAACCGGCGGGGTGGAGGTCGATCTCCGCACGGACCCCGAGGCCGATGCCGACCGCCGCCCCGACCCCGGTCGCGAGCGCGTTGACGATCGTGATCGCCCCGGTCGCCTCGCCTACCCCGTGCACGGGCCCTCCTCGATCGTCCGCGCCAGCTCTCCCGGCTGCGGTTCGGATCCCCACCAGATCCCGAAACTGGCCGCGGCCTGGTACGCGAGCAGGCGCCAGCCGTCCTCGTACGTCGCGCGCGCCGCCGCGGCCGCCTCCCGGACGACCGGCACGTCGGCGGAGTAGACCCAGTCCAGCACGCGGCCCCCCGGAGCGAGGAAGTCCCGGAGCGGGACCTCCAACGGGCCGCCGTCGCCGCGTCCCACGTCCGTCGCGTGGACCACCAGGGGGAACGCCCGGGGCTCGGTGGGAGCGACCGACGTCGCTCCGAAGCGCTCGGCGAGGGCCGCCGCACGTTCGGTCGACCGTGCCACGACGGCGCCCCGGACCTGGAGCTCTCGGGCGGCCGCGAGCGTCGCGGCGGCCGCGCCTCCGGCCCCGACGACCAGGAGCTCCGAACCGTCCCACCCGCCGTCGCCGCGCAGTTCCTCCAGCCGCCGAAGGATCGCGACGAGATCGGTGTTCTCCGCGGCCACGTCGCCCCCGTCGAACGTGAGGCAGTTCGCGGTGCCGCAGAGCTCCGCTCCGCGGCCGACGCGGGTGGCCGACGCGAGCGCGGCCGACTTCCAGGGGTGCGTGACGTTGACTCCGAGCACCCCGTGGGCCGCGAGCGGACCGAGCGCCTCCACGAACTCCGATTCCGACGCGATGTCGAGCGCGACGTAGAGCCCCCGGTGGCCGAGCGAGCGCATCCAGCGGGAGTGGAGGTAGGGGCTCTGCGAATGCGCGACCGGTCGTCCCAAGAGGGCGAAGATCGGGCGGTCGGCCCCCCCCTCGAAAAAGAACCGGAGTCGGTCCACCGGGATCTGGCTCGGCTCCACCGGCGCCTCCGCGTCGCGGATCCGGTCCGACGGGAGGCGAGCGAACACGAACGGGAAGCGGAGACGCATCGACCAGGCGCGCAGGAGCGGGCCCGACGCCCCGGTCGTGAGCACGACGGTCGAGTCCGTCGCCGTCGCTTCCAGCGAGGGGAGGATCTCGCGCAGCAGGTCCCCGACGCTCGACGCGACGACCAGCTTTCGCAGCGTGCCCGGTGGAGGGGCGACGTGCGCGCGCCGGACCAGCTCCGCCGGTGGGGTCGCCGCCGGCAGGTGGGCGGAGAGCACCTGGATCGAGTGGCCGCCGGGTCGCAGTCGGCCGGCGAGCGGCAGGTCCCGCGCCTCCTCGAGGTCCAGCCAGAGGAACGGGAGCTGCGCCGCCGCCTCGAGGATCGGTCCTCGTTCCTCGGGGCGATCCGGACCCTCCCCCCCCTCGGTGCGGGACCGAAGGGTCGCGAGGAGCGGCAGCGCGGCGGGGAAGAGCTGGGAGATCCGCTCCCGTTCGGTCGGCGGGAGGCGGTCGAGGCGGACCTCGGCCACGTCGGCGCCGGCCGTCCGGGCGTCCGGGATCTCCCCCCGCAGCGCCTCGATCGTTCGCCCGGGGAGCGTCACGATCAGGAGCGGCACGTCGCCGGTCATCGCTCCTCGATCGTCTCCTCGACCGCGTGGCCCAGGTGCCGCGCCGGCGGCATCCGGACGGCGCGGGCGACCCGCCCGGGCGCGAGCTCGGTCGTGGCGATCCGCCCGTCGTCCGCCGAGAGACGGACGGTCTCGGCCTCCTGGAGGAAGATCGTCCGCGGGGTCCCGACGTCGTCGGCCGTGACGACGACCATCGGCCGCCGTTCGATCTTGATCCGGCCGACCCGGGCCGACCGCACCGCCCCCTCGGGGGTCGCGACCAGGACCGCATCCGCCGGTCCGAGCTCGGACAGGTAGCGGGTCGTCCCGTCCGCGAGCAGCACGTAGGAGTGGGCGGCGCCCGCGTTCACGCGGAACGGGCGCGGTCGGCTGAAGCGGGAGCCCACCGCCTCGCTGGCCACGTGGAACAGGAAGGCCGCGGCGCTCCCGACGAGCAGGCCCTCCTCGGGGCGCAGCAGGGAGGTCGTGTCGACCAACACGCGGTCGCCGATCCCGGCGGGCCCGACGGCCGTCACCGGCGCTCGGACCCACTCGAGCGAGGGAGGGAGCGGACCCTCGACGAGCGTTTCGAGCTCGTCGACCTCCTCCGGGCGCCGGAGCTCGACGAAGACCCGATCCGCACCGTGCTCGAGCGCGCCGAGGGCGCCCGGCACCTCGGACGGGGTGCGCGCATAGACCCAGACCGCGAGCTGGCGCCCGCGGGCGGCGAGGGCGTTCTCGAGCGGGATCACCCGATCCCCGACCCACTCGATCGCGAGGACGCCACCGTCCCGGGCCTGCCGGGCGGCCGCCTCGAGCTCGTCGGCACTCGCGACCGGGACCACCCGAACGTCCGCCCCCGCGGGGCCGACGCCCAGCAGCCGGTCGCCGGCGCGGACGACGATCTCTTCCCCCGCGGTCGCCGTGATCGGGTCGTCCGAGCGGACGTGAAACCGGGAGAACCCCCGGCGGCGGGCGCGTTCGAGCACCGCCGCCCGGCCCGCCCCGTCCGGTGCGGCCAAGGCGATCGTGACCCGGTCCCGCATCCGCCGCCGCCCTCGCTCAGCTCCCGTGCAGAAGGGTCGCGATCCGGCGCGCGAGCGGGGCGACCGGCCGCCGCTGGAAGAGGTTCCGCCCGATGCAGATGCCGGCGGCGCCCGACCGAACGCTCTCCTCGACCAGCCGAAGGAACGCCGACTCGTCGTCGAGCCGGACGCCCCCGCCGATCAGCACCGGGACTGGGGTCGTTCGGCAGAGCCTGCGGAACTCTTCCGGCGAGCCGGGATAGCTCGTCTTCACGACGTCCGCACCGAGGTCCGCCGCCGCGCGGGCGGCGTGGCGCAGCTCGTCCGCGGTGCCGCCGTTCGCCTTCTTCACGTACGCCATGCAGAGCAGCGGCAGGCCGAGCTGCCGGCACTGGTCCGAGGCCGTGCCGAGGTCGACCAGCATGTCGCCTTCCTCCGGCACGCCGAAGTTCACCTGCACCGACAGGAGGTCGGCGCCGAGCCCGACCGCCTCGTCCGCGGTGCCGACGAGCCGCTTGTGCTGCGACGTCGGCCCCAGGCTGGTCGACGCCGACACATGGATGCCCAACAGCGTCGCCGGCCGCAGGACCGGAGCGAGCTCCCGCACCGCTCCCTTGGTCACGATCAGGAGGTCCGCGCCCCCGTCCTGGAGCTCCCGCGCGAGCGGGGCAAGCTCCTCGAGCCCGTCGATCGGGCCCATCGAGAGCGCGTGGTCGAGAGGGACCGAGAAGAGCCGCCGCTCGGGCGTCGGGAACAGTCGCCGCAGTCGGATCGTTTTTCCGTACATCGTGGTTCGCACCGTTGTTCCAGGGAGCGCCACCGAGAAGGATCGACCCGTCCGCGCCGCCGGCACGTCGGGGGGCGCCCTCCCGGCGCCTCCCGTTCACCAGAGCCAGGTCGCGGCCGCCCGGAGGCTCGTCCGATGCGAGGCGCGCCGGCCGAGCGGGGTTGCCATTGCCGTCCGAACCCGGACCCCCCTATTTATGCTTGCTCGCGGCGCCTCCCGCGTGGGTCGCCAGCACCCCGTCGACCAGGAGCGCGTGGATCGAGAACCCTCGCAGCATCTGGTCCCACATTTGCCGGCGGACGGCCGGGTCGTTCGCGAATCCTGCGACGATCTGACCGATCCACTCGCTGTGCTCGACGTCCGCGGTGACGTGCAGCCGGTAGTACTCGAGGTGCGCGTCGTCGACCCCGTAGTGCCGGTGGAAGGCCGGAAGGAGGCGCGCGCAGAGCTCGACGTTCGGGGGCTCCGACGAGCCAGCGGCGGAGACGTAGAACGAGTTGATCCGGTTCGTGTAGAGGAAGTCGTCGATCGCGACCATCGTGCTCGGTAGGAGCGGCGCGCCCTGGACCTCCGCCCGGGGGACCCCGAGCCCCTCGCAGAACCGGAGCCACAGCTCGGGGTGGCCGGGTTCCTTGCCCTTCGGATCGCCCGCTTCCTCGACCAGCTGGTCGAGGATCATCCGCCGGTAGCGGTCGTTCGCGGGCTCCCACGAGCAGTTGGAGAACCGCTCGGCCATCGCGATCGGCACCGACGCGAGCCAGGGGTAGAACTGCGTCACCCACTCCCGGACGATGGGCTTCGGGACCTCCC
>JASHQY010000032.1 GCA_030038885.1 Thermoplasmata archaeon
CGCCCTGGATGCGGATCCCCTTCGCCTCCTCGCTCGCGATCAGGAGCCGCGCCTTCTTCGCCTTCGCGGCGGCGAGCGTCTCGGTGACGCCGAGGCGGACCTTGCCGGTCTCGAGCGCGACCTTGAGCGCGTGCGCGAGGTCCATCTACGCGCCCTCCACGGTCCCGACCGGTTCGGGGTCGGCGGCCGGCGGCGGCGCCGGACGGGGCAGCGAGCTCGGAGCGACCGGGCCGAGTCCGAGCGGCTTGTAGACCAGGTTGACCGCGCCGGTGCCGAGCGTGATCGGCTGGCCGACGATGATGTTCTCGGCGACCCCCTTGAGCTCGTCGACCTCGCCCGTGATCGCCGCGCGCAGCAGGTGCGCCGCGGTGATCTCGAACGCCGCCCGCGCGAGCACGCTGGTCTTCTTGCCGGAGATCCCGTGGCGGCCGATCGCGCGGATGTCGCCCTCGTTCGTCATGACGTCCGCGACCAGCATCAGGTGGCGGATGTCGACCCCGAGCCCCTGCTCGGCGAGCGTCCGGTTCGCCTCGTGGATCAGCGCGGCGCGCGCGGCCTCGACCCCGTAGACGCGGTAGATCTCGAAGACCGAGTTCGTGGTCGTGCGGACCGGGTCGACGCCGTCGATCTGGAGGACGCCGTCCAGGTTCGAGCCCTCGGTGTAGACGACGTACTCGTCCTTCTCCTTGCGGATCAGCGCCCGGCGGATCCCGGTGACGCCCTGGATGCGGATCCCCTTCGCCTCCTCGCTCGCGATCAGGAGCTTCTTGAACGGCATCTCCTCGACGAGCTCCTCCTTCTTCGACTTCGTCGCGCCCGGCGCGGACTCGCGCAGGTGGATCTCGATCGCGCGGGTCTCCCCGCCGCCCGCGCCCGCCTTCAGCTCGAAGAGGCGCGCGTCCAGGTTCTGCTCGAGCGCGGCCTCGAGGTCGGCCCGCCGGACGCCGCGTTCCTCGAGGCGCGCGGCGATCGGCGAGACGACGACCTTCAGGTCCTCGATCACGGTCCCGATCGCCGCGACGTCCGGCACGGTCGTGATCTCGATCTGCAGCGCGATGTCGTGGACCGCGGCCCGGTCGGCGCGGAACTTCTTCTCGACGTGGACGGTCATCATCGGCGTCGACGGGACCCGCCGGGCGTCGACGAGCTCGATCAGGCGCGGGAGGCCGAGCGTGACGTTCATCTCGGCGACCCCCGCGTAGTGGAACGTCCGCAGGGTCATCTGCGTCCCGGGCTCGCCGATCGACTGGGCGGCGATGATCCCCACCGACTCGTGCGCGTCGACCTCGGCGCGCCGGAACCGGCGGACGACCTCCCGCACGATCTTGCCGGCGTCCCCCGGCGGCAGGCGCAGGTGCTGGAGCTTCGCCTTCAGCTCCTCGGCGACCAGCGGCGGCAGGTCGATCCCCTCCTTCCGAGCGATCTCGTGGATCCGCTGGATCGTGTCGCGGGGCGGCCCGGCCTTCTTCACGTCCGCCATCGTCACTCCCCCCCGAACTCGGGGCCCTCCTCGGGCGTGCCGAGCTCCTCGGACTCCTCGTCGCTCTCCTCTTCCTCGAGCTGGGCCTCCGCCTGGAGGTCCATCTCCTCCTCGGTGATCGGCGGCGCGCCGGCGGGGCCCTCGGCCTTGCGCTCGTCGGACGTCCGCACGCGGCGGCCGAGGATCTGGCTCACGACCTCGTCGAGCGAGACCGCCGACCCCTGGTACGAGCGGGTCGGGTCGATCCCGTCCTCCCCGTACTCGAACTCGATCACGGTCCCCGCGGTGTTGCGGACCGTGCGGTCCTCGGCGACCTTCAGATCCTCGAGCGCGTTGATCAGGCGGCGCTGCATGTAGCCCGAGCGGCTCGTGCGCACGGCGGTGTCGACCAGCGACTCCCGGCCGCCCATCGAGTGGAAGAAGTACTCGGTCGGCGAGAGCCCGCGCTTGTAGCTCGAGCTCACGAACCCGCGCGCGCTCGCGCCCAGATCGCCGCGCTCGTAGTGCGGCAGCGTGCGGTTGAAGTAGCCGCGCATGAGCCGCTCGCCGCGGACGCTCTGCTGGCCGACCGCGCCGGCCATCTGCGTGAGGTTGAGCATCGAGCCGCGCGCGCCCGACTTCGCGAGGATCACCGCGGGGTTCTCAAGCCCCAGGTAGCGGCCCGCGATCTCGCCGGCCTTGTCGCGCGCCTGGCCGAGCTCCCGCCGGACCATGACCTCGAGCGTCTCCTCGATCGAGCGGCCCGGCATCTGCTCGAGCTTCTTCGCCCGGTACTGGTCGACCAGCTCGTTCACGCGGTCCCGCGCCTCGTCGAGCGCGGCGAGGATCTCCTTCAGCGCGGGCTCGGGCACGTCCTCGTCGTCGATCCCGGTCGAGAGGCCCTTGAGCCCGATCGCGGTGATCGACAGCCGGCTCATCTCGTCGAGGAACTGGCGCGCGCGCGGCATCCCGTCGTTCCGGGCGATCGCGTCGAGGACGGCGCCCTTCTCGTAGGCGATCGCCTTCTTGTCGATCGTGCCGGCCTTCAGGACGCCGTTCTCGATCACGACCCACGCGTCGTGCTTGCAGTTCAGCGGCGGGTCGGTGCACCCGGCCCAGATGTTCGAGCGGAACTCGAGCGTCAGGTCCTTCGGCAGCGTCAGCGAGAACAGTTGCTTCCCCGACCAGAACGGCTGGCCGTCCTTGTCCTTGCCCGCCGGCGGCGGGACCGGGTAGTTCAGCTTCGAGAGGAGGTAGGTGACCTCGCTGCGGGAGAACGGCGGGTCCCGGTACGTCAGCAGGAACGCCGCGGTGATGTGGTCGTGCAGCATCCCGATGATCGGCCCGCCGTAGCGGGGCGAGAGGATGTGCTCCTCGACCTTCATCAGGACCTTCGCCTCGGCCCGCGCCTCCTGGCTCTGGAGGACGTGCAGGTTCATCTCGTCGCCGTCGAAGTCCGCGTTGTAGGGCGGGCAATCGCACAGGTTGAAGCGGAACGTCTTGTTCGGCAGGATCCGCACGAAGTGCGCCATCATGCTCATCCGGTGGAGGCTCGGCTGCCGGTTGAACAGCACGATGTCCCCGTCGATCAGCTGGCGCTCGACGATCGAGCCCGGCGTCACGAGCTCCGCGCACGCCTCGGCGTTCTTCTCCATCACCTTGATCCGCTGGCCGTCCTCGCGGACGAGGTAGTTGACCCCGCAGCGGTAGCGGCCGTCGGCGTCCGGCGTGGGGCTCGGCCCGCGCTTCACGAGGTCCTTCGCGACCTCCTGGTTGTGGAGCGTGACCTCGAGCGGGACCGTGAGCCCGCGGGCGACCTCGGCCGGGATCCCGACCTCGTTGATCGAGAGGAGGGGGTCGGGGCTGATGACCGTGCGCGCGGAGAAGTTCACCCGCTTGCCCGACAGGTTCGAGCGGAACCGCCCGTCCTTGCCCTTGAGGCGCTGGGCGAGGGTCTTGAGCGGGCGGCCGGAGCGGTGGCGCGCCGGCGGGATGCCGCTCGTCTGGTTGTCGAAGTACGTCGTGACGTGGTACTGGAGCAGCTCCCACAGGTCCTCGACGACCAGCTGGGGCGCGCCCATGTCGCGGTTCTCGCGCAGGCGCTGGTTGATCCGGAGGACGTCGACGAGCTTGTGGGTCAGATCGTCCTCGCTGCGCTCCCCGCTCTCGAGCGTGATCGACGGGCGGACCTGGACCGGCGGCACCGGCAGGACCGTGAGGACCATCCACTCGGGCCGCCCGAACTTCGGGTTCAGTCCGAGGGCCCGGACGTCGTCGTCCGGGATCCGCTCGAGCCGGGCGCGGACCTCCTTCGGGGTGATCTTGTGGCTGTTCTCGCGGAAGGTCGTCGGCTTGTCGAGCACGATCCGCTGCTGGATCTCGTGGCAGTGCGGGCAGGTCCGGTCCTCCTTCGGCTCGCGGACGCGGGGCGTCGGCGCCGCGTCGTCCTCGACGATCGCCTCCGCGCGCGGGCTCGGCGCGTCCGGCAGGATCCGGCCGCACGCGCGGCAGGTCGACTGGAGGAGTCGCTTGATCTCCTTCGCGTAGCCGACGTGGATCACCGGCATCGCGAGCTCGATGATCCCGAAGTGCCCCGGGCACTCGTTGACCCGGCCCCCGCACGTGCGGCACCTCAGGTTCGGCTCGATGACCCCGAGGTGGAGGTCCATGAGCCCCATCTCGATCGGATAGCCGTCGTCGTCGTAGGTGTCGGCCGTGATGAT
>JASHQY010000033.1 GCA_030038885.1 Thermoplasmata archaeon
GGGGGCGGTCGGGCGCCGGGACCCCCGGGACCGACTCGAGCAGGCGCGCCCGCACCCACTGGGTCGCCCGCTGCCGCTCGAGCGCGGCCCGCTGGGCCCGGCTCGGGCCCTCCCACGCGACCTCCCAGGGGACCCCGAACTCGACCTCCCACAGCACGAGCGGCTCCGCCTCGGCCATCGGGAGCGTCAGGCGCACCCGGCCCGCCAGCGCGCTCTGGAGCCGCGGGATCGAGAGGCGGCCCGCGTCCACCTCGCGCAGCGCGCCGACGATCTTGCGGACCATGCCCCACACGAAGGCGGGCGCCCGCACCTCGAGGAACGATCCCCCGGCGATCGGGTGCCAGGTCACGGACTCCACGGGTCGCCAGGCGGGGGCCGCGGACGGGATCCCACGACCGAACGAGCGGACGTCGACCGCCCCGGCGAACAGGGCCGTGGCGTCGCGCACGGGCCCCTCGTCCGCCGGCGCCCGGGGCTCGAAGTACCGGTACGTCCGGCGGAGCGGCTGCCGCACGCGGAACGCCCCATCGACCGCGGTGGCCGCCGTGAAGTACAGGGACGGATCGAGCCCGTTCAGCCGCCGCAGGAGCTCGCGCCCGCCGAGCGGGCTGTCGAGCGTCAGCGCGTTGCCGCGGGCGCTCACCCCGCGGTCGGTCCGGCTCGCGACCCGGAGCTCGCCGAGCGGTGCCGCCGGGGCGACCCCGAGTCGGACGACCCCCGCCCGGACCTCGCCTTCGACCGTCCGCCGCCCGGGCTGGCGGGCCCAACCGTGGAACGCGGCGCCGTCGTACCCGAAGCGCACCAGCCATCGCGACGTGGCACGCGCGAGGCCCCGGGCCACCTAAGGGATTCGGGGCCGGAGAGCATAGGACCGGCCGATTGGGTTGAGTCGTCGTAGCATATGTTGAACTATGGTCCAATATACATTCTAAATTGATTTTCTATATATGGCTCGCTGCGGTCGTCCGAGTCGATGACGGACCGCCTCGAACCGCTCCCGCCCGCCGCGGCGGAGCCGCGCGATCGGCCGGGCATCGCCTGATGGACCAGGAGAGAAAAAAATGAGCGCACAGACCACGGCAGGGACGCCCTCGAACGACCTCGCCTCGCCTTCCCGCAAGCGCCGCTCCGGCGGCGTGGCGGTGGGGGTCGCGATCGCCGTCGCGATCGTCCTCCTGATCGTGGGCATCGCCGGGGGCTACTTCCTCGGGAAGGCCACGAACTCGACGGCGAGCACGGGCACGATCAACCTGACGGAGACGGGATCGAGCCTCCTCTACCCGCTGTTCCACAGCTACTGGTTCCCGAACTACACCGCCCCGAACGTCGTGCTGAGCGCGGCGTCGACCGGCAGCGGTACCGGCCAGAGCAATGCAGAACTGGGGCTCGTCAACATCGGCGCCTCCGACGGGTACCTCACGAACGCGAGCGCGACCAACCTGATCAACTTCCCGGTCGCGATCTCGGCGCAGCTGATCTACTACAACCTGCCGGCGCCGCTCAACGCGGTGCACCTGAACCTCAACGGCACGGTCCTCGCGATGATCTACGGCGGCGCGATCACGACCTGGAACAATTCCCTGATCCTGGCCGCGCAGTCGCCGACGGTCGCGAGCGAGCTCAACAGCCTCTCGTCCCAGACGATCTACGTCGTGAAGCGCTCGGACTCGAGCGGCGACACGTTCCTGTTCACGTCGTACTGCTACATGTCGTGGAGCGGGTTCCCGTACTCCGTCTCGACCAGCGGGCTCTCGGGCCTCACCGGCCCGACCGTGCTCACCGGCGACGGGAACTCGGGGATGGTCTCGACCGCGAAGGGCCAGGCCGGCTCGATCGCGTACATCGGGATCAGCTACGAGGGCAGCGCGGCCGCGGCCGGCCTCCAGTACGCGGCCCTCGGCAACAACGCGACCCTCGCGAACGGGAACTACACCGTCGCGGCGAACGACTACATCCTGCCGACCGCGACGACGATCGCGAACGACGCGAACCTCGGCCTCGCCCGCCTCGAGTTCTCGACCTACGGGCTCGCGGTCAGCCTGATCCTCGGCGGGAGCTACGCGGGAGCGGTCACGCTGGTCCACGGGGGTGGCGGCACGAACGCGGCGAGCGGCGTCGCGGCGTACCCGATCGTCAACCTCGAGTACGCGCTGATCAAGACCGTGCCGGGCGGCACGGTCGTGACCCCGGCCGCGCTCGCGGCGACCGTGGCGTTCCTCCACTGGGCCCTGTCGTACGGGAACTACAACTCGGCCGGCGCTCCGTCCGCCTGGATCGACGGAGTCAACTTCGTGCCGCTGACCCCCGAGGTCATCGGCTACGACAACCTGGAGCTCGCGAGCGTCTCGGGTATCAGCTAAGAGGCGCGGGCGTTCCGGGAGATTCGTGCCGGACCCCTCGGCCCCGGTGGCGTCCGCGGACCGGGAACCCCTTCCGCGGCCGTCCCCGTCCGGTCGGTCGCCGCGCGCGCGCCGGCGCCGCCCCTACGGCTCGGTCGTGGGGCGTCTCGTGCCGTACCTGCCCGCCGCCGTCCCGGCGGCGCTCCTGGTCGCGATCGTCCTCGAACTGGTGCGTTCGAGCCAGCTCACGAACTTCGGCTGGGGGTTCTGGGGGAGCCGCTGGGATCCCCCCGACGCGTGGGGGATCGCGACGTTCGTGGCGGGGTCGTTCCTGACGGCGCTGCCGGCCCTCTTCTTCGCGATGGCGATCGGGCTCGGCATCGCGATCGCCTCCACGAGCTACCTGCCGGCGTGGATCACCCGGTGGCTGGACCCGTTCGTCGATCTCCTCGCGGGGATCCCGAGCATCGTCTACGGGATCTGGGGGTACCTGCTCGTCGCGCCGTACTTCGGCACGGTGATCAACCCGTTCCTCTATCGCCACCTGAGCTTCCTCCCCGGCTTCGGCGGCCTCCCTCCGCTCTCCGACGGCCTGGGGTTGCCCGTGGGGATCTTCATCCTCACGCTGATGGCGCTCCCGATCACGACCCTCCTGATCCGCGACGCCCTGCGCTCGGTCCCTCGGGACCTCTGGGAGGCGGGGCTCGGTCTGGGGGCGACCCGGTGGGAGACCGTCCGGCGGGTCGCGATCCCGTACGGCAGCCGCGGGATCTTGAGCGCGGCGTTCCTCGGGTTCGGCCGGGCGTTCGGGGAGACCGTCGCGATGGCGATGGTCCTCAACGTGGTCGCGTCGTACCCGGCCAACGCGTTCGGGTCGACCGGGACGATGGCCGCCGAGATGTTCCTCTCGCTCGACTCGGCCTACAACAACTCGCAGTGGCTCGCGGCGCTGTCGGAGATGGCGCTCGTGCTCCTCGCGATCTCCCTCGCGGTGAACCTGATCGGCCGACGGCTCATCGCGCAGATCGTCACCTACGACGTGCCGGGGCTGTGAGGTCCGATGGCGAGCGCGTTCGTCTTCCGACGGGCCGAGACCGCCGAGGAGCTCCTCTTCGATCGATCGCTGCGGACCCGCTGGCGTCTCGGGCTCGACCGCGCGCTCGGGTGGCTCCTGCCGCTCCTCTTCCTGGTCGCGATCGTCCCGATCCTCGACCTGGTCTACTACATCGCGTCCCACGCCCTCCCGACGCTGACCTGGACCGTGCTCACGAGCACGAATCCCTACGACCCCGACGCGCTCGGCGTGCCGATCCTCAGCACCGCGGCGATCATGGCCCTCGCGATCGCCGTCGCGGTCGGGCTCGGGCTCTTTGGCGGGGTCGCGACCGCCGAGTTCCTGCCGGAACGGTCCGCCGGATGGGTCCGGACGACCGCCAACATGCTGGTCGGCACCCCGTCCGTCGTCCTCGGCTACTTCGGGTACTTCCTGCTCGTGATCACGTTCGGCTGGGGGCTCTCGTTCCTCGCCGGCGCGGTGACGCTCGCCTTCTTCATGACGCCGTACATCTTCCGGGTCGTCGACCTCGCCTATTCGTCGATCCCGCGGCCGATCCGCGAGGCGGCCTACGGCTCGGGGGCGCGCCCGTACCAGTACGTCCTCCGCGTCGCGGCGCCGATCGCGTTCCCGCAGATCCTGAACGGCGTGTTCCTCGCGCTCGCGATCGGGGTCGGCGAGACCGCGCCGATCGTGCTCACCACCACGCAGTCCGTGATCTTCCCTCCGACCGTCTTCTCGCCGGTCACGTTCCTCACGGGAACGATCTGGGAGAACTTCTCCCAGCCCGCGGGGTCTCCGGCCCTCGCGCTCGCGTTCCAGGCCGCGCTGCTCCTGATGATCGTCGTCGTGGGCCTGAACATCCTCGTCCGGGTGATCTCCGCCCGGTACCAGAAGCGGCTCGAGGGGCTCTACCAATGAGCGGGGACGCGAACGGCCACGACGTCGTCGTGTCGGTCCAGCACCTCACGGTGCGCGCCCCGCAGCGGACGATCCTCGACGACGTGTCGCTCGACTTCGCGGCGTCGAGCCTGACGGCCGTGGTCGGACCGTCGGGCTGCGGGAAGACGACGTTCGTCCGCAGCCTCAACCGGATGGTCGAGCTCACGCCGGGCCTCGAGGTCGACGGCGCGGTGGTCTACCTCGGCCAGGACATCTACGATCCGCGGGTCAACCCGGTGATGGTCCGGCGCCGCATCGGGATGGTCTTCCAGCGGCCGACCGTGTTCCCGACGTCGATCTTCGAGAACGCCGCGTTCGGCCTGCGCCTGATCGGCGAGGAGATCTCCGAGATCGAGCGGGAGGTCGAGGAGGCGCTCCTCCGGGCCGGCCTCTGGGAGGAGGTCAAGGACGACCTCGACCGTCCGGCGCTCTCGCTCTCGGGCGGCCAGCAGCAGCGGCTGTGCATCGCGCGGGCGCTCGCGACGCAGCCCCGGGTGCTGCTCTTGGACGAGCCGACCTCGGCGCTCGACCCCGCCGCGACCCAGCGCGTCGAGGCCACGATGCAACGGCTCAAGGAGGACTACGTCCTCGTCCTCGTCACGCACAACGTCGCCCAGGCGGCGCGGGTCTCCGACCGGATCGCGGTCCTCCATGCCGGCCACCTCATCGAGGTCGGCCCGACCGCGGAGGTCCTCGAGCGGCCCCGCAACCCGCTCACGGCGGAGTTCATCACCGGACGGTTCTCATGAACGCGACCCCCGAACCCCCGAAGGCGCACGCCACGGACGATCCGATCGACGCCGTGAAGCGCCACGTCGCCGCGATGGGCGAGCTCGCGGTCGGCATGGTCGCGGACGGGGCCCGGGCCCTCCTGACCGGCGACCCGGCGCTCGCGCAGAGCGTCGCGGACCGCGATTCGCCCCTCGACCGGTTCGACATCGCGATCGAGACCGAGACGATGCGCCTCATCGCGACCCTCCAGCCGGAAGGCGCGGTGCTCCGGACGATCGGCGCGGTGCTGAAGATCGCGAACTGCGTCGACCGGGTCGGCCGGCTGGGCTACGACCTCGCGAAGAACCGGACGAGCGCGCCGGAACCTCCGGACCCGGCGCCGGCGGAGCTCCTGCGGACGATGGACGAGCGGGCCCGCGCGATGGTCCAGCAGGCGATCCGGGCGTTCGTGAGCAACGACGCGGCGCTCGCGAAGCAGGTCTTCGCCCTCGACGACGACGTCGACGAGCTGCACGAGCAGCTGCAGAACCGGGTGTTCGCCCTCCTGCGGCAGGGCGGCTCCTCGACCGAGCGGCTCGCGCGCTACCTGCTCGCCGGCCGGCACCTCGAACGGGTCGGCGACAACGCCTGCAAGATCGCGGAGAAGGCGATCTACGCGATCACGGGCGAGCGGCGGCCGGAGTACTTCCCCGCCCTCGCCCACCGGGCCACCAGCGGGGTCCGCCCCCCGGGACCCTCGCACTGAGCCCGCCCGGGCGGGCGACCCGCGGCGGAAGGTATATCGGGCCGGCGGAACTGGCCGCTCCCGAGGCCATTCGGAGAGGGGTCGTGCCGCTCTATCTGGTGCAGTTCGCGTACTCGTCCGAGACCTGGGCGCGCCTCCTCAAGAACCCCGAGGACCGTACGACCGCCACCGAATCGATGGTCCGCCAGTCGGGGGGCCGCCTCGTGGGGCTCTACTACCACGCCGGGGAGTACGACGGGTTCGTCCTCGCCGATCTCCCGGACGACGCGGCGGCGAACGCCCTCGCGATGGCGACGGCGTCGAGCGGCGCGATGCGGCTGCTCAAGACCACCCGGCTCTACTCGCCGAGCGAGGTCGTCGAGACGCTCGGCAAGGCCGCGCGACTCCAGTACCGGCCGCCCGGGAAGAAGTAGCCCTGCGACGGTCGCGGTGCGGTGCGCTCCGGTGCCCGGCCGACGTCCCGGGCGCTGCGGCGAGCAACCTTTCAAGCGATGGCGCGCCTCCCCGCCCCGCTGCTCCCGTAGTCTAGTCCGGTCAAGGATCCGGGGCCTTCGACCCCGAAACGCGGGTTCGAATCCCGCCGGGAGCACCCCCCACCATGCTTTGACACCAGAGCACTGATTTTCCGAAATCATGGCTTGGCCCCCCATGAGCGGCGCGGAAACACCCGTACTTGGCCATTCGGGAAAGGCGATGTCGAAACGCCCCGGTGGTCGACCGGACCGCCTACCGACCGCGCTACGCGGTCGAGCAGGAAGAGGCGGCTCACAGGTTCCCCCGAAGCTGGGGCCCAGGAGATTGCGCACTTGCAGGGAGATTCGAGGAACGTGAGGGCCATGCTCCGGAAACTGTCGCCGGAGCCGGAGGGTGGGAGAGACACCCCGCGCTGGATCCCGTTCATCCCTGATTGACCGGGTACGCCCTACCCCGGTTCTGACGCGATTTCGCGCCCGCTCTCAAGAGTCGGATCAGAGAACAGGATCGCCGGCCGGTCCTTCCGGTTGATAAACTGTGGGAACGCATTACTGACGGATTGATCGGATGACACAGTCTGCTCTGGTGGCCGCAACGGCCGTGATTTTCTGCTTGGCTAGCCTCGTTCCCCTAGGCACGACTCTGTTCGGCATGCAGAGCACGGAATTTTCTGCCCACGGAATTCCTGAGCCTCTTCGACCGCAGAGCCGAGCCGTTCCTGGGACTGGCCCAATCGTAGACCAGCAAAACGTTGCCACAGGGCTGGGTTCTTTTGTGTCGAGTAATGTCAACGCCGTAGTCGCGAACATCACGGTGGGGGCGAACCCCGGGGTTCCCACCTACGACAGTGCGAACGGGAACGTCTACGTTCCCGATCCGGGAGTCGAGGGCCTCAGCGTGATTTCGTCATCGGCCGACGCGGTTGTCGCCACTATCCCGCTTCCGAGTCCGCCCGGTCTGACGGTTTACGACAGCGGCAACGGGGATCTCTACGTGAACTCAATCATATCGCTGTCGCAGAACGTAACAGTCGTTTCGGGATCATCGAACCTTGTCACCACCTCGGTTCCGGTGGGGGGTTACCCTATGCCTCCCACCTATGTCCGCACGGACGGCGACCTGTATGTGCCGGTGATTGCCGTTGCACCGCAGCAGGCAGGCCACGTTAGCGTAATCTCCGGGTCATCGAACACAGTCATCGCAACCATTCCCGTCGGCAGTTTCCCGGATACTCCGGCATTCGACAGCGTCAATGGTAATCTCTACGTGCCGAATTTGGATGACACTAACGTCAGCGTGGTATCGACAGCATCGAACTCGATTGTCACCACCGTTCCGGTCGGCGGTTATCCCGACACACCGGCGTACGACAGCAGCAACGGGGATCTTTACGTGCCCGTGACTGCGGCAGCGTCGGGGCAGATCGATCATATCAGCGTAATCTCAGGAGCCACGAATACCGTAGTCGAGACGATCCCGGCCGGAGCGCAGGCCCCCGGTGTCCCTACCTGCGATCCCTCGAACGGCGATGTGTACGTTTCGTCGTTGTCGTGGGGTGCCGCCGACGGTACGGTCACGGTCATTTCGGGGAGAACCAACTCGGTGGTCGCCGTGGCCGTGGTTGAGTCGCTTCCTCAGTCGCCGGTCTATGACTCCGACAACGGAGATCTGTACGTCGCGAGCGACAATTCCAGCTCGGGTGAAGTGAGTGTGATCTCGGGGATTTCCAACGCCGTGATCGCTACGATTCCTGTCCTATCCAGCCCACTAGCTCCCGCTTTTGACCCGACAAGCGGCAACCCGTACACGCCGGACTACAACGCGAACGCAGTGAGCGTGATCTCGGGTGGGTTCTCGAACAACGGGATTCAGCCCTTGGCCTCTTCTTGGTTTCCGGATTTGACTATAGTTCCGGCGATTGCTGTGGGCGCTGCGATTGGAATTCTATGGTTCTCATACAGCGGCGACGTCAAAGTGAGAGCGAGATAAGTTCTCGTAGAGAGAGAGGTCCCTGAACGGCGACCACCAGCCGACAATTCCACCTAATCTATCCCTCGCGACGTTATCTCTCGCGGCAGTGACCGTCCACTTTCTTACAAACGTTGCCGCTGTGGGCGATCCGGCTATTACCGACCTAGGGGAGATTGATATCGGGCTCTCCATCGTCGGGATGGTCGGTTCGGCTGCCGACCTCGGGCTCAACTATGCGAAGCTCTGACGACTCCAAGTCAGAATCTCATGGAGTTTGATCTAAGTGAACCCTCACGGGGTCGGGCCCTTGAGCTCGGGGGAATGCGTAAACTATGGTTGGCCGGATCCCTCCTGCTTCTGGTTATCCTCAGTTGGTTCGCAGTTACTGTCAGATCGGTCCTCCTCTCGCATGGAGCCCTGAACTCAACCCAGTTACTCGTTGGCAGCGTGCTACTCTCTGCCCTCGCTTTCGGAGCGGGACTGTCCGGCTTCGCGTTCTGGAAGAGCGGCCCCGGCGCCGTCGGTCTGTCCGTGGACTCCGCCGGCGTTCGTTTTCGATGGAAGTCCGGGAAAGAGGACCAGTTACGGTGGGACCAGGTGAAACGCGGTCTGACTCTCTTGGACTATACTGGCAATCCTCTACTGTCCAATCGAACTAAGAACCTCTGGGAGGCACGGAGGTGGAACCGGCCGGCCTCCTTCCTCTCCCGGGAAGCTTTCCACGCAATAATCGAGGGGGCGACCGGTCAGGGATTCGCAGTGGAAACGATGATTCTCAAGAATCCCGGATGGGGTTGGGCGCCCTGTACTCGTATCCGGATAGTCGATTCGTTGAACAGGTAGCGACTCCCCCTCACCTTTGACCGCAGGTGCTCCTTCAGACCGCCGGGGTACTCCCCGCGTCGCACTGACAGGACCGATCCGAGGTCCGTTGGATTGGGGTGCCGAAAAGTCGGGGCCATCTACCTTCTCGCGCGATTGTATGAGCTCACGTTTGTGGGCACACTAACGGGAGCGGTGGTCCTGGCCCCATCAGCGTCGTGATCAACCGATCGCGGAACGACACGCCTCGCTTCCGACACGTTCGATAGACGGTGAGCAACCGCTCGAGCACATGGGCGCCCGCCCACGTCCGTCGGCCTCCGCTCACCCTCCAAATCAGCACCCCTTGACGGATCGCGTTGGCCACCCCGTTGTTGTGGTACGGCACTCTCGGCGGGCGAAGGAAGGTGAACAGCATCCCTCGCCGCTTCCGAAGTTCCTTGGCGATCCGCGCCGCGTCCGAGTCCTTCCGCCCGACTCGCAGCTGTGCCGCCATCCGCCGCACAGCGCGGCCATCCGACGGACGGCCCGTCGAGACCTCTGCCGCCGTTCCGCCTCCGACACCTGCGGTGGGTCCTTCACCGCGAGGATCGCCTCCCGGTAGACGGAACGCACCCCGTCCACGAACCGTAGCAGTTTTCTCGGTGGGTGGCCCGCCGACATGAACTTCGCGGAGGCCTCGCTCAACAGCCGTCGGGCTTCGATCCGCTTCCTCTTCTTCGGGCTGGCCTGGAGCGCGTTGATGACCCTTCTCGAGGGGGACTTTTTGCGCAGTCAGGGCAGCGCGGCGTGGGCGGCTTTCCAGATCCACCTCGCGTTTCTCAACCCGCTTCAATACGTCGCTCTCTGGCAAGCGGTGATCACGAACACCACCCCCGCCGGGTTCGGAGCCGGACAACTCGGGGGGAGCCCTGGGAGCTACGGGGTCACACCGGAGACGCTGGGTCTCGCCTCCGTGGCATGGGTCGCGATTCCGTTGCTCCTGCTTCTGTGGAAGGTACGGCGTGCGGATTGACGGGCCCGCCCGGCCCATCGACCGTTCCCCCGCTCGAAAAGGAGGCCGGGCCATGCTCGTCCTGGGCCAGCGGGAGGGAGCGACTCGGTCCGCAAACGCGGCCGCTCCGCCGGATCTCTCGACAGCGTAGGGCGCCGGCTCGTCCGGGTTCGGGCTCGCCCGGCGCCGCCGGAGGCGAGCACCGTCGCTTCCCTCTGCCGCCGGAGACCCGACGGGTGGCTTCTTCAACCCGGACGGTGTGAGCCGCCCGGGGCGGCGGACCGCCCGAGGACGGAGACCGAACGATGACGTTCATCGACGACCTGACCCTGATCCTCGACCTGCTAATCCTCGTCGCGGTCCTGGTCTTCTATACCGCGTTCTGCACCTGGTGGGAGTACCGGAGGAAGGACGCCGACCGGGCGGTGAGCCATCTCCATGCGGGCGCGGCAATCCTCGCGCTCCTCGGAGTGGGGATCGGCCTCCTCGCCCTGTGGGGCGAGCTCACGTGGCCCATTCCGCCCTCGTTCGGCGCGTACGACTCGTTCTTCTTCGATCCGTTGTTCCTGCTCTCGATCATCCTCGCGGGCTTCGGCTACCTCGTCTACCGCGGGTTGCCGACGCACTTCATCGGCATCCTCGCCCTGGTCTCTGGCTCGGGCATCATCTACTACGGGGCCCGCGCGTACCAGATCGGCCTGACGACCGAGCCCCTCGAGACGTTCCTCATGTACCTCGCGTTCGGCGGGGTCGGGATCCTCGCGTTCCCCGCGACGCTCTTCCTCGACTGGTTCGTCGTCGGGCCCACGAACCCCCGCGCCGCGCCGCTGCCGTCGGGCCCCGTGCCGGATCACCCCTGGCTCTGGCGCGGCCTGGTCGGGCTGTTCCTGCTGGTCGTCGTGATCGCGGGGATCGCGGCGGTCGTGTACGGGTTCACCGTGGCGTGGTCGCACCTCGCGTCTCCCCCCTGAGCGCACGGAGACCCCCCTCCGTGATCTCACCCACCGTGCCTATGGGCCCACGTGTAGCTAGTTAAGCTACATCACCACCGTCCGCAGGGTCCGAGGGGATCCCACGTGCGAGGGGGCTGCCCCGTGCTAGGTTTTCACGTTCCGAGCTAATGCCATCCTTTTATGCCCGCTCCCGCTCGTGAGGGCGGCCATGACCGAGGAGGGAGAACATGCCGACGTGGCAGATCGTCACCGCACGTCAGGGCTCGGACTCGCTCCTCGCGGGGTTCCAGGCTAGGGAATTCGCCTCCCGCGAATACCCTGGCGAAGACTACCGCTGGGTCCTAGCGAGCGCGTATCGGGTGCCGACTCCCCGTAGGGGGGGTGGGCTCCGGGCACGGCTCGCGGGGATCCTGCGGGCGTTCGGCACCCCCGGGGAAGCCGAGGCCGACCCCGAGGCGACGACCGAACGGGCGATAGCCTAGCGCGGTGCGCTTCGACGCCGGGGCAGGGGAGCTCCCTGCCTCGGCGAACCATTTCCGCTCCTCGGGCGCGACGGGAGGATTAAGTCCCGCTCCTCCGTGGCCGCGGCGGGCGACGCGTGACCGAGTACGACGTCGCGATCGTCGGAGGAGGCCACAACGGCCTCGTCGCCGCCGGCTACCTCGCGAGGGCCGGGGCGAGGGTCGTCGTGCTCGAGCGGCGCCCGTTCGTCGGGGGCGCGGCGATCACGGAGGAGCCGTGGCCGGGCTTCCGGATCAACACGTTCTCCTACGTCGCCGGGCTCCTGCGGCCGCAGATCGTCGAGGACCTCGAGCTCGCGAAGTACGGCTACGAGCCGATCCTCTACGATCCCCAGTCGTTCTCCCCCTTCCCGGACGGCCGGACCCTCTCGCTCTGGACCGACCTCAAGAAGACCCAGCGCGCGATCGCGCGGTTCTCGGCGAAGGACGCCCGCGCGTACCCCCGGTTCGAGGCGTTCTGGGACGGCGTCCTCGCGCTCGTCGAGCCGCTCTGGCTCGCGCCCCCGGTTCCGCTCGCCGACCTCGTCGCGGCGTTCCCGGGGCCGGAGGCCGAGGAGCTCGTGCGCGATCTGTTCCTGCGCTCCGCCCAGGACCTCCTCGACGACTGGTTCGAGTCGGACGAGCTCAAGGCCGCGCTCGCGACCAACGCGGTCATCGGCGAGATGGTCGGACCCCGCACGCCGGGGACCGCGTACGTCCTCGCGCACCACAACCTCGGCGTGCTCGGGGGCCACCGGAGGGTCTGGGGGTTCTCGAAGGGCGGGATGGGCCGGATCACGGAGGCGATGGCCGCGTCGGCCGCGCAGTTCGGCGCGACGATCCGCACCGGCACGGCGGCGCGGTCGATCGTCGTGCGGAACGGGCGGGCGGCCGGCGTGACGCTCGAGAGCGGCGAGTTCGTCCGGGCCCGCGCGGTGGCGTCGAACGCCGACGCGCAGCACACGTACCTCGAGCTCTTGCCGCCGGACTCCGTCCCGGCGGAGGTCGTCCGCCGGGTCCGTCGGATCCGGAGCCGCGGCGCGGCGCTGAAGTTCCACGCCGCGCTCGACGGGCTCCCGAAGTTCACGGCCGCGCCGACGACCCCCGGCCCCCACCACGCGGGCGCGATCGAGATCTGCCCGTCGACGGACTACCTCGAGCGGGCGTACGACGACGGGAAGTACGGCCGGTTCTCCGACCGCCCGTTCCTGGACTGCGAGCTCCAGCGCGTCCGGGACCCGTCGATGGCTCCGCCGGGAAAGCACGTCCTGACGTGCTTCGTCCAGTACGCGCCGTACGCGCTCCGTGGGACGAACTGGGACGAGTTCCGTCCGGCGGCGGCCGAGCGGGTCCTCGACACGCTCGCCGAGTACGCCCCCAACCTCCGCGCGGTCGTTCGGGACTGGCGGATCGTCTCGCCGCTCGACCTCGAGCGCACCCTCGGCCTCACCGGCGGGAACATCTTCCAGGGGGACCTCACGCCCGACCAGCTCTTCTCCTACCGTCCGATCCCCGGCGGGGCCGGGTACCGGACGCCGGTCCGGGGGGTCTACCTCTGCGGCTCGGCCGCGCATCCGGGCGGCGGCGTCACCGGCGCCCCCGGGCACAACGCCGCCGCCGTGATCCTCGAGGACCTTCCGACCCTCGCGCGATGACCGGCCGCTCCCGACCCCGGGACCGGGGCCGACCTCCGGC
>JASHQY010000034.1 GCA_030038885.1 Thermoplasmata archaeon
GCCAGCAGCGCTTCGCGCCGCTCAACTCCTGGCCCGACAATGTGGTCCTCGACAAGTCGCGTCGGCTCCTCTGGCCGGTCAAGCAGAAGTACGGCCGCCGGATCTCCTGGGCCGACCTGATCATCCTCGCCGGCAACGTCGCGCTCGAGTCGATGGGCTTCAAGACGTTCGGCTTCGGCGGCGGACGACCGGACGTCTGGGAGCCGGACGAATCGGTCTACTGGGGCAAGGAAGGCACCTGGCTCGGCGACCAGCGGTACACCGGGGACCGGAAGCTCGAGAACCCGCTCGCCGCGACGCAGATGGGCCTCATCTACGTGAATCCGGAAGGGCCGAACCGCAACCCGGACCCGCTCGCCGCCGCGCGGGACATTCGGGAGACCTTCCGACGGATGGCGATGAACGACGCGGAGACCGTCGCGCTGATCGCGGGCGGGCACACGTTCGGCAAGACGCACGGTGCGGGCGACCCGGCGCTGGTCGGCCCGGCGCCGGAGGCCGCGCCGATCCAGGAGATGGGCCTCGGGTGGAAGAGCCGCTTCGGCACGGGCAAGGGCAAGGACGCGATCGGCGGGGGCCCCGAGGTCACCTGGAGCGCGACGCCGACGAAGTGGAGCAACGGCTTCTTCGAGAACCTGTTCGGTTACGAGTGGGAGCTCACGAAGAGCCCCGCCGGCGCCTACCAGTTCAAGGCCAAGGGGGACCCGGCGACGATCCCGGACGCCTTCGACCCGTCCCAGCGCCACGTCCCCACGATGCTGGTGACCGACATCGCGCTGCGGGTCGATCCGATCTACGAGAAGATCTCGCGGCGCTACTACGAGCATCCGGACGAGTTCGCGGACGCGTTCGCCCGGGCGTGGTTCAAGCTCACGCACCGCGACATGGGACCGCGTTCCCGCTATCTCGGGCCCGAGGTGCCCACGGAGGAGCTGATCTGGCAGGACCCGGTCCCCGCGGTCGACCACCCCCTGATCGAGGCCAGCGACATCGAGGACCTGAAGGCCAGGATCCTGGCCACGGGCCTGTCGGTCGCTCAGCTCGTCTCGACCGCCTGGGCCTCGGCCGCCACGTTCCGCGGATCCGACAAGCGCGGTGGGGCGAACGGGGCGCGGATCCGCCTGGCGCCGCAGAAGGACTGGGAGGTCAACCAGCCCGCCCGCCTGGCGTCGGTGCTGTCCGCGCTCGAGGGCGTGCGGACGGCGTTCAACTCCGGGCGGTCCGACGGAAAGAAGGTCTCCCTCGCCGACCTGATCGTCCTGGCGGGCGGCGCGGGCGTCGAGCAGGCGGCCCGGCGCGCAGGACAGGAGGTGACGGTGCCGTTCGCCCCCGGCCGGACCGACGCGTCCCAGGCGCAGACCGACGTCGAGTCCTTCGGCTATCTCGAACCGTTGGCGGACGGCTTCCGCAACTACCTGAAGACCGCGTTCACGGTCCCGGCCGAGGAGCTCCTGCTCGACAAGGCCCAACTGTTGACCCTGACGCCGCCCGAGATGACGGTCCTGATCGGCGGCCTGCGGGTCCTCGGGGCGAACGTCGGGCAGTCCCCGCACGGCGTCCTGACGAAGCGGTCCGAGACGCTCACGAACGACTTCTTCGTGAACCTCCTCGACATGCGCACCGAATGGAAGCCCACCCCGGACGCGAACGTCTTCGAGGGGCACGACCGCACGACCGGCGAGCTGAAGTGGACCGGCTCCCGGGTCGACCTCGTCTTCGGCTCGAACTCCGAGCTCCGGGCACTGGCCGAGGTCTACGGCTCGTCCGACGCCCAGCCGCAGTTCGTGGCCGACTTCGTCGCGGCGTGGACGAAGGTGATGAACGCCGATCGCTTCGACCTGAGGAGGCCCCGGGCGCGCGCCGCCCGTCGTCCGAGGGCGGCCTCCGCCCGTCCCCCGAAGGCGCGCCCCTCGTCCGGCTGAGCCGCCGTGCCGGGGGCGGGGACGGGGCGCGACCGACGCCCCGGAGACGGGCCCCGACGAGGGCTTCGGGGGCGACGCGCGGAACGCGAGGCGCGCTCTCCCCGGACGCGTCGGTCGGGCACCCCGGTCCGGCGGGGCGCGGGAACATGACGTGCGATTCGCAGAGGGAGGGACCGGAGCGCTCCCGACCCGAGGGGGCCGATCCGGCGCCCGGGAGCGCCCGCGGGGGTCTCTTCGTGACCGGCACCCGCCTCACCCGGAAGCAGGGCCAGCTCGTCGCGTACGTGTACTACTACACGAAGGTCCACCGCATCCCCCCCTCCGAGAACGAGATCGCCGAGTTCCTCGGGGTCTACGGCCCCTCCGCCCACCAGATGATCCTCCGGCTCGAGGCGCGCGGGGCGCTCGCCCGGACGCCCGGTCAACCCCGAACGATCCGGATCCTGCTGCCCCGTGCCGACCTCCCGGACCTGGAGTAGCGACCTCTCAAGCCCGCCGAGGTCTGCCGTACCGGAGGCCCGTCGATGCGACCCGAGACCGATCCCGACGCCACCTGGGTGTCGGCGCTCGCGGGGGTCTCGCCCGCGCGCGCGGGTCGGGCGCTCGAGGAAGCGCGCACGGAGACCCGGCTCTTCCGAGAGCTCGACCGGCAGCATCGGGCGGGCGGACGCCCGTTCTACATCGAGATCGAGGCGCCGCTCGAGCTCTACGCCCTGGTCCGCCTGCTCCGGCCGCGGCACGCGGTGGAAGTCGGCGTGTCGTCGGGCGTCTCCTCCGCGTATCTCCTGACCGGCCTCGAACGGAACGGCCGGGGCACGCTCCACTCCGTGGACCTGCCCCAGGAGGACCGCCGCCCCCCGTCCGCGCGCGGGAACCCCTCGTGGAGCCTCCCCGCGGGGCGGTCGTCCGGGTGGGCCGTCCCGTTCGCGCTCCGCAAGCGATGGGACCTGCGCCTGGGCGACAAGCGGGAGGTGCTGCCCCTGTTGGCCGACGAGCTCGACACGATCGATCTGTTCCTGTACGACGTCCCGCATTCCGACCCGGGATCGTACCCCGAGTTCCGTGCGGTCGATCGGCGCTTCCATCCGGGCTCGGTCGCGATGGTCGACCACGGGGGCACCCAGGAGATCTGTCCGAGCCTCCGACGATGGGCGCGCGCCCGGCACGCCGCTCCCGTGCGGCGGTCGGGCCTGGGGCTCTCGGGGTTCCGCTGCCCGTAGTGGGCCGCGGGCGGGCGACGGAGGGCAACTCCTCCGACGGTCGCGACCGAGACCCTGCACGTCGGCCCGGGCGGCCGCGATCCTCTCGCGCTGCGCGCTGCCCGGGGCACTCCCCTCGACGTTCCGGCCGCCCGTCGGCGGAGGGCGGGGCAGGCCTCGCACGCGGGGAGAGGATGATCCGCTGCCCGGTGCCTCGGAGGTTCCCGACCGGCCGCGATCTCGGCGGTCGCGGGGTCCGACTCCCCCCGGGCGGGCGACGAGGCCCGGCTCGGGGCGCGGGCGCGAGGGCCATAAGGCCCCGAGGCCACTGGGGGTCGCCTCCCTGGGGAGCGGGTGCGGCCATGAACGTGCGTCAACTGTTGCTGGACGTCGACAAGGCGATCGCGCGACCGTCGATCATCGAGCTGGGCGAGGCGATCAGCGCGGTCCCCGGCGTCGACGCGATCAACATCACGGTGACGGAGATCGACATCGAGACCGTCGGGATGAACATCACGATCGAAGGCGCGAGCCTCGACTACGCGGCGATCAGCGGGGCGATCGAGCGCGCGGGATGCGTCGTGCACAGCATCGATCAGCTCGTCGCGGGGAACCAGCTCCTGCCCGCCATTAAGCGGAGCCGCTGAGCCGCGGCCGTGCCGGCCCGCGAGTCCGCGTTCGAGATCGTCGCGGGACTGATCGACGGCATCCTCACCGCGCTCGTCCTTGCCGGCGGGACGATCGTCGACCCGACGGCCCCGCTGACGCTGAGCCTCGCGCTCCGGGTCTGTGCCGCGTCCGCGCTCTCGGGCCTGTTCGTCTTCTTCGTCGCGACGTACGCCGAGCTCCGGGGCGAGCTGGTCCGCTCGGAGCGGGAGCTGAACCTGAGCCGGCGAGGGCACTTCGCGACGACCCGGCTGGGACGCCAGGTGCTCGGCGACTCGGTCCGCGGGGCGGCGACCGCGAGCGCCGCGACGCTCGTGGGAGCGCTGTTCCCGCTCGGGGTCGGACTCCTGTTCCCCGCCGATCCGTGGACGGGCATCCTCGCGGCGATCCTCGCGCTCGCGGCCCTGGGAGTGGGCATGGCGCGCTACACGCACGGAAGCCCCGTCGTCTGGACCGCGGGACTGATCGTGATGGGCCTCCTCCTGGCGTTCGCCGGCATCGAGCTCCACCTGCTGTAGCGGCGGGAGGTCCCTCCCGATCGTCGGGGACCGAGGAGGATCGCTTCGCGCACCGGTGGAGCGCCGGCCCGCGGGGTCCGGGCGCTTGCCCGGGCTCCGCCCCACCCCGGACGCACCCCGGTCGGCCGGACCCACCGTCGTCCGGGCACCCGCAACGGGTTAAGCGAACGCCCGGTGCGGACCCCGTACGTCCGCCCGCGATCCCGTCGCCGCACCGATCCTCCCCCACCCGGCGCGACGGCACTCCCGGACCCTCGGGTTCGTCCTCTACCAGGCGCTCTACGCCCCGCTCGTGTTCGTGCGGATCATCTACCGCCAGCTGATCGTGCTGACCGCGATGTTCGCCGCGGGCGCGGGGGTCTTCCTGTACTACCAGCACCTCCCCGCGCTCTCGGCGGTCCTCGCGTCGGTCTCGACGATCACGACGATCGGGCTCTACGTCCCGAACGGCGGGAACTTCGTGACGCTGAACTCCACCGAAGCGGGCCTCCTCATCGTCTTAATCATCGTCTCGGTGGGGGCGGCGGCGTCCCTCTTGCAGAGCACGGTGAGCGCGGTGGTCAGCGGCGATCTCGCGCGCGGCGAGGCGGAGCGCAACCTCATCGCGCGCATGAAGGGCCACGTCATCGTGTTCGGCTACGCGCACCTCGGACGGTACGTGGCCGACAAGCTCGCCGAGCTCGGGCTGGACTGCGTGGTCGTGACCCGGGACCCCGCGCTCTACGAGACCCTCACCAAGCGGAAGATCCTCGCCGTGCTCGAGCAGGAGAACCGCCCGATCCTCACGCTGCAGGCGGCGAACATCGCGACCGCGTCGACCCTCATCGCGGCGCACGAGAAGGACACCGACAACATGCTCGTTATCCTCAGCGGACGGCGCCTCAAGCCCGACCTTCGGATCCTCTCGGTGGTCCACGACGAGCAGCTGATCGAGACCGCGAAGAACGCCGGGGCCGACGTCGTGATCCCGTCGTCGGTCTCGGTCGGCCACCTGCTCGCGCTCTCGGCGACCACGAGGGACCTCGTCGGGATCGTCTTCTCCGAGCGGGTCGGAACGAAGGAGATCGCGCAGTTCACCGTGTTCCGGTCGTCCCGCCTGATCGGGAAGGCGCTGCCGGAGCTGACCCAGCTCGCCCACGTCGTCGGGGTCGTGCGGAACGACGAGCTGATCCGGAACATCTTCGACCCCACGCTCCGCATCCGGGAGGGCGACACCCTCCTGGTCTTCGGCGACCCGGTCGGCCTCCACGAGCTCGAGGGAGAGGCCGGGGCGACCTGACCGGCCGGC
>JASHQY010000004.1 GCA_030038885.1 Thermoplasmata archaeon
TGAGCGGGGACGGCGACGGCGTGGCGCTCGTGAGCACGGTCAACTCCTACCTCGCGGACGACGTGGCGACCGCGATCTCCGGCGACGCCTACTTCGCGCTCGCGGACGCGGACAGCGTGCTCACGGCCGACCGGGCGACGAACGTCGGGTACGGCTTCTACTCGGGCGGCGCGACCGGCACGACGTTCGCGGACGACCATGTCACGAACGCCACGGACGCCGGCGCGGTGTTCGAGCTCGACACCGGCGTCAGCTTCGAGAACGGGAACGTCAGCGACTCCGCGATCGGGTTCGTGCTCGACGGCGGGACCGACACCAACGTCAGCGGCAACTGGTTCGGGGACGACGCGGACGATTTCGAGATCAGCCTCGACGACGCGCACGGCGCGACCGTCTACTGGAACGACTTCGTCGGCGGCGGCGGGTGGATCTTCGACCCCACCGGGGGCACGGTCGGGTCGATCGCCTTCGATGCCGGGTACCCGGGCGGGGGCAACTACTGGAGCAACTGGACGTCGCCGGACGTGGAGCACGGGCCGGACCAGAACCTGCCGGGCGGAGACGGGATCGTCGATGATCCGCTCGTGATCAGCGGCGCGTACGTCGACCAGTACCCGCTGACCCGGCCGCTCGACCTCGCGAACCTCACGCTCACGTTCCTCGCGATCGGGCTCCCCGCGGGCACGGCGTGGGGGGTCGACGTCGCCGGCGTCGGCTCCGAGACCACCACCGCCGGATCGATCGGCGTGTGGCTGGGGGCGGCGGCGTGGGCGAACTACTCGTACTCGGTGTCCGCTCCCGCCGGATGGACCGCGCTCCCCGCGGCCGGGACGATCGCGTACACCGCGGGGCTCGAGACCGTCGTGATCGAGTTCCGCGCGGTCACCTACAACGCGACGTTCTCCGCGACGGGGTTGCCGTCCGGGACCCCGTGGAGCGTGAACGTCAGCGGCACGCTCTACTCGGGCACCGGCCCCTCGATCACGGTACCGCTCCCGAACGGCACCTACGGCTACACGGTCTCGGCCGTGAACGGGTACTCGCGCTCCCCCGCGTCCGGCACCCTCACGATCCAGGAGAGCGCTCCCCAGGTCGCCGTCGCGTTCCAGGCCTACACGTACTCCGTCACGTTCTCCCAGGTGGGGCTCTCGAACGGCACGGTGTGGTCGGTCACCTTCGGCGGAACGACCCTCACGTCGACGACCCCGACGATCACGTTCGCGGTCGCGAACGGGACGTACGTCTACCGGATCGGGAACGTCTCCGGCTTCTCGGTCGTTCCGGGGAGCGGCGTCCAGATCGTCGCGGGTCCCGGGGCGAGCGTCACGGTCGCCTACCGCGCGACGCCGTCGTCGACATCGAACCTCCTCCTCTGGGTCCTCGTCGCCCTCGTGGTGATCCTGGCCGCGCTCGTGATCGTGCTGCTCATCCGCGGCCGTGCGAAGCCGAGCAGCGCGCCCGGCGTCGCCGGATGGACGCCTCCAAGCGGTGCGACCGGCGCGGCGCCCGCCCCCACGCCCGAGGCTCCCGCACCGCCGACGCCCGTGCCGGCCGCTCCCCCCTCCCCTCCGCCCCCCGATTGGAAGGAGACCTGAAGGGCGTTCGGCCGCGGGTCCTCGTTCCCGGCGTCGAGCGGAAATACCGACTCGCGTAGGGTCCCGCGATGTCCTCGGTGACGTGCCCGAACTGCGGCGCTCCCCTTCCTCCGGGGGCGGGCTTCTGCTCGTACTGCGGCCGCCCGGTCGTGCCCGCCGCCGGTCCGCTGCCGTCGGCCGGCCCCGCGGCGTCATCGGTTCCCCCGGCCCCGACGACGGAGTACGCTCCTCCAGCTCCGGCCCCCGCCCCCCGCCGCCGGGTCCGATGGGTCGTGGTGGTCGTCGCGGTCGTGATCGTGCTGATCGTCGCGACGGTGGTCGCCGCGTACCTGCTCTTTCCCGCGCCCCCGATCCAGGTCGAGGGGATCAACATCTACGCGCCGGACAACGTCTGCGGCCTGAACTCGAACCCGATCGGGTACTACGGCTTCAACAGCTCGACCAGCGCCGTGCAGACGCTCGAGTTCGAGATCCCGAGCTTCAACGCGACGAGCTGCTCGATCGTCTCGGTCGTAACGAACACGTCGGGGTTCCTCGTCACGCCGTCCGGGCTCCCGCTGTCGATCCCCGGCGAAGGGAACGGCTTCCTGAACCTCACGATCACCTCGCCGTCGTCGCCCTTCACGGGCCTCCTGAACCTCGTCTTCGCTTGAACCGACCCCGCGGGGTCGCGTGTGCGGACCGCGACGGACCGGCGCGGAGCGGGACCTCCACCGCCCTCTCTCCGAGGGGCGCCCGGGGGGGCCCGCGACCCGGGCCCTCGGCCCGCGCGCGGCGCCGGGCGCCGGACGGAAGGCGTTTTCCGCTCGGGGGGGTCGCCGACGCGTGCCTCCGGGACCGAAGCTCGTCGCGACCCCATGGAGGGTCCGGATCGCTCGCTCGGCCCCGACGCGGCTCTACCCGTTCGAACGGTTCTTCCGCGGATTTCAGAACGTGCCGGCGGTCCGGTCGCTGTTCGGGCGGTCAACCGAGCGGGTGCTGCGCGCGCAGCGGGTCGAGTTCTACTCCGCGCGCTTCGGCTACATGAGCACGAGCGACGTCGACGGCCACCTGATCATCAGCCGCCACTACCTCGAGCGCGGCCGGCTGCGGAACGTCTACCTCGACCTGGTCCACGAGCTCTGCCACGTGCGCCAGTTCCGGCGGAAGCAGCGGCTG
Organism: Thermoplasmata archaeon; assembly: GCA_030038885.1. Classification (GTDB taxonomy): domain Archaea; phylum Thermoplasmatota; class Thermoplasmata; order Lutacidiplasmatales; family UBA184; genus Lutacidiplasma. The sequence goes on from JASHQY010000004.1 coordinate 2,754, forward strand.
TTCTACCCGAAGCTCAGCTACGTGGACGCGCCCTCCGAGATCGAGGCGTACCGGATCACGGTCGCGGAGGGCCGCCGGATCGGGATGTCCGACCGGGAGCTGGTCGAGTACCTGCGGATCGAGTGGATCACGCCGGTCGAGCTCCGTCGCCTCGCGCGACGCATGGGGCTGAAGCTCCCCCGGTCCGCGCGGCGCCGCTGACCTCCCCGACGCCGCGGAGGACCGGCGGGGCGCGCCCCCGTTCGGACGCCGGGGCGCGGCGGCGTGCGGGCCTCCCGCCCCGGCGGGCGGAGAGCGCGGGCACTCCCGCCTCCCGGGATCCGAGCTTCAGTTCGCCCGGGTCCGCTTCGAGTACTGGACGAAGATCAGGACGGCCAGCACGCCGGCGAGGACGATCAGCCCGACGACGATCCACGGCCACGCACCGGCGCCCGAGTTCGACGGCGCCGTGGAGGTCACGACCGAGACCGTGAGGGTCGTGCTCGCGCTCGCGACGTGGCCGGCGCTGTCGTTGACCACGACCTGGGGGAAGTAGGTGCCGGCGCTCGCCGGAGCGCAGACGATCTGCGCGGCGTCGGCGCCCACGCACCCGCTCGGGAGGCCCGAGTAGACGTAGGTCAGGGATCCGGAGTAGCCGCCGCTCACCGTCACTTGGAGCGTGCTCGAGCTGCCGAGCAGGATCGCGGCGGGGACGGCGGTCAGGGTCGCCGACAGCGGGGCGGTCACGATCAGCGAGGCGGTCGCCGCGGCGGTCGTTCCCGCGCTGTCCGTCACGTTCACTCCGACCACGAACGTCCCGGTGGCGGTCGGCCGGCACGCGAGGCTCGACTCGTTCGCGCTCGAGCACCCGGCGGGGAGCGTCGAGTACGCGTACGAGAGCGGGGGGCTGCCGCCGGCCGCGGACGCCGTGAGGAGCGTCGTGCCGCCGATCATCAGCGTCGCCGGGTCGGCGGAGAGCGTGACCGAGAGCGGCCCGGCGCGGGCGACGACCGTGAGCTCGGCGACCGCCGATCCCGACGGCCCGCCGGCCTGCGTCACATTGACCCCGACGAAGTACGTGCCGGCGACGGTCGGCGTGCACGCGAGCACCGCGGTATCCGCCGTCGCGCAGCCGGGCGGCAGCGTCGAGTACGCGTACGTCAGCACCCCGGTGCCGCCCCGCACGCTGGCCGAGAGGGTCGTCGTCTCGTTGGTCTGCACGGTCGACGGGGTCGCGGTGAGGGCCACGGACAGCGACGACGGCGGGGTCTCGGGCGGCCAGCCGAACTCGTACACCGCGCCGGGGATCGTCCCGGAAACGAACGCGGTGCCGGTGTCGGAGTCCCACACGAGGTCGGACAGGGCCTGGCCGAAGCTCGCGCTGCCGAAGTACGTGCGGTTGGAGGCGTTGACGAACGCGAGATCGCTGACCGAGGAGTCGGCGAGGGCGCCCGGCTCCGTGACCAGCAGGGTCTCGTTCAACGGGTCGTACGCGACGAACAGCGGGTGGAGCGTCCCTCCGAGGGCGATCTCGCCCTCGGCCGCGTCCTCGCTCGCCGAGATCACCGAGAGCGTCCGGTCGTAGGAGTTCGCGACGTAGAGGTCCTGGGTGCTCGGATCGTAGACGATCCCGACCGGCTCGTCGCCGACCGGGATCCAGCGGACGACCGCGTCGGTCGCCACGTCGATCGCGGCGACCGTGTTGTTCGCGGAGTTCGTCACGTAGACCTGGTCGTTGGTCGGGTCGAGGGCGAGCCCGACCGGGTTCGGGCCGACCGAGATGTTCACCGGGGCGCCGGGCGCCCCGGGCGTCACGACGCCGACCTGCCCGGACGCGGAGTCGGCGACGAGCAGCGTCTGGTCGGCCGTGTCGTAGAGGAGACCGGCGGGATCGGCGAAGTACTCGGACGGAAGGTAGGCCACGGCGAACGTCGAGGCGTTCACGACCGCCACTCCGAAGTCGATCCCGTAGTCCTGCTCGAAGTCGACGTAGATCGTGTCGTTCACGGGGTCGTACGCGACCGATCCGGATTCCCAGGCGACGTTCGTGCCGGTGTAGCCGATGTGCACCGAGCGGGCCAGCGCGTCGGTCACCTCGTTCACGACGTCCAGCGTCCCGGTGTTCCCGTCGTACACGTAGATCGCGGAGTGGCGCGCGCTCACCGCGATCCCGAGCGGGAGGTTCTCGAGCGCCGGTCCGCCGAACACCGAGTTGTTGCAGATGCAGATCTCCGTGAGGTTCGTCGACGCGTCGGAGGTCGGGTTGCTGTCGACCGCGAGGAACCGGGTGAGGTTGGTGTCGTAGGCGACCCCCGACATGCCGGCCTCCTCGCCGATCGGTCCCATCGTCGAGGTGTCCTGGGCCGACGTCACCGAGTGGGACGGCGCGGGCGCGTACTCGAGGAGCTCGCCCTGGGCGTACGACGCGACCCGGAGCGAGTCGTTCGTCGGATCGATCGCCATCCCGTCCGACATCGAGGCGGCGCCCGGGACCGCAATCGAGCCCACGTCCGTGTTGGTCGTGGTGTTGATGATCGCGAGGCCCGGGGCGAGGTCGTTCACGTAGAGGATCTCGTTCTCGGGATCGTAGAGGAGCCCGTAGGGATGCCCGGGCTGCGAGACGGCGATCGAGAAGGAGTCCACCGGTCCGCTCTGGCTGAACGACGTCAGGTTCGACGTTGCCTGGTTCGAGACGTAGAGCTGGCCGTTCTGCGCGTCGTAGGCGATGTCGGTCGGGGCGTCCCCCACCGGCACGCTCGCGAAGTCGGTGTCGTTCGTTCCGCCGACGACCGAAACGTTCTCGGACTCGAAGTTCACGACGTAGACGTCGTTGGTCTCGTTGTCGTAGACCAGCGCGTCGGGCTCCGCCCCGGTGCCGACGGTCGCGAGCGGGACGTACGTGCTCGCGTTGTAGACCGTCACGTAGTTCGTGGTCCCGGAGGTGCCGCCGGTCACCCACATCGTGTTCGTCAGGTTGTCGTAGGCGACCGCGCTCGCGACGCCGCCCGGGAGGACCCGCACGCCGAGCCCGGTCGTCGGGCTGACGACCTCGACCCCGACCAGGCCGGACGCACCCCCCCCGACCCACGCGGTGAGGTTGAGCGGATCGTAGACCACGGAATCGGGGTACCAGTCGGCCGCGGCCGGGGAGTAGCCCGGGAAGGTCGTCTCGTTGAACAGGTCCAGGGTCGCGAGCACCGAGCCGACGGCGGCGCTCGTCAGCGTGGGTGCGACCGCTCGGTCGGTCGCCCCCGGCGCGGCACCACCGGACGGGCCCGAGGTACCGGTGGCAAGCCCTCCGCCGAGCGCGGCGGCCATCGGGCTCAGCACGACGATCGCGGACAGGGCCCAGACGAGCGCGAGCGCTCTCGGGGCCCCTCGCACGCTCCGCACGGCCCTGGCCGTACCCCCGTACCTATCGGGCCCGAGGAGGATTTGAGAGTTGTCCTCACTCCCGTGGCGTCGCAGCGGCCCCGGTGCGAACCAGCTCGGCTCGGACGCCGGCTCACCCGGCCCGGTGCTTCAGCGCGTCGTCGTAGAGCGCGAGCATCCGTTCGGCGATGACGTCCATGCTGAGGTATTCCTTGGCCCGCTGCCGCAGCCGCGCGGATGTTCGCTGCCAGAGTGCCGCATCGTCCAGGAGCTCGGTCACGCGGTCCGCCAGCTGGGTCGGATTGTTCTCTTCGATCCAGATTCCGCAATCCCCCAGATGATCCGGGATCCCGGCCCGCCGAGTGGCGACCACCGGCAGCCCGTTCGCCGCGGCCATCGACGCGGGAAGACCGGCGAAGCTCCCGGTGTACGGCAGTACGCATACGCGGCTCGAGCGGTAGAGCTGGGCCATCCGGTCCATCGGGAGCTCCGGGAGCCATTCGACCTGGTCGGCGACACCGAACTGCTGTGCGATGGGCTTGGCCCGCTCGAGGAGCTGCGGAGGGTAATGCCCATGGACCCGGAGCACCGGAGCCTTCGCGCCCAGGCGCTGCTTCAGGATCGACTGGGCCTCAAAGAGCGTGGGAAGGCCCTTCCCGGTCAACAGGTGGTGACCGCCGTAGAAGACGATCCCGTCCCGGGGCCGGTCCTCCACGAAGTCCGAGACCACCGCACCCTGAGGGACCACGTGGATCTTCTCGGCCTGCACGTGGCGCTCGACGAGCTCGTGCTTCATCTCCTCGGAGTGCACGTGGATCGCATCGGCCCGGTTGTACACCGCGGTCTTCTCGGGAAACTCGAGCTCGTAGGCGTCCAGTTCGTGCACTGTGACGACCCGGGCCGCCTCGGACGGAAGGTTCAACCAGTGGTAGACGACGCTGAATCCGTAGGCATTCAGGATCTGCTGAAAGTGCACGAGCTCGGCCCCGCGCGACAGGCTCGAGTACCGGCGGGAGCGCAGGGCGTAGCTCATGTGGCTCGCCCGGGCCCGCACCCAGTGCTGCCACTCCCTTCCCCCGGGCACGAGCGCGTAGTTGTGAAGATGCGGCAGCTCGAAGTAGTTCGAGCACCGGATCGCGAAGCGGTGGTCGCTCTCGGCCGGGTCGCCGCAGCCGCAGTTGGACGCCAGCCATTCGATCGGCGCGCCGGTCCTCCGCTCCATCGCCTCCTTCAGCGATTCCGCATAGTATCCGTACGAGGTTTCGAACGGACACCCGATCATCGTGATCTTCATGGCCCCGTCTAGTTATTCGCCCATACTTGAGGGCGGCGGGTTCGGAGGGGCGCTCTCGGATCGATTCGGCGCGTTCGCCGGTTGCGCCCCGCGCTCGGGGCGCTCGCCGCGCACCTCGGTCCGCGCATGGACCCGTCGACCCGGTCGGCGTTCCAGGCGCTCCGTCGCGCGCGCCGGTCCCGGGGCTCGGAGCGGAGCGCGTGCTCCGGTCGCTCGGGATGCTTCCTCGAGCGACTGGGCCGCGGCCACCTCTCGTGCCCGAGCACGGCGGCCGGCGGCATCTGGTGCCGCACTCCAAATCCCCGCCCGATCCCGAACCCAGCCCCTCGCGGTTCTGCTCGCGCTGAGGCGCGAGCTGCGCAACCGCGTTTCGAGGATCCGACGCGGGAAAGGCGCTCGGGAATGCCATCGACACCGGGGCGGGCACTCTGGAAGGTGGATGGCTCGAAGAGACCCTCTCCCGGGACTCTGCGCACTTTCCGACGACCCGGGGCCCGCGAGCGCCTCCCCGGCGCTCAACCGAAGCTCCCGACTGCCGCACCGGAGACCGGGTCCGGCCACACCCTCGGAGGCTCACCGGCTCTCGTGAGCCCGACGAGATTTTTCTTCGCCGCCGCCCCGCGTTAGGGCTCCTCGACCGGGATCACGAGCTGGACGAGGAATCCCCAGAAGTACC
>JASHQY010000035.1 GCA_030038885.1 Thermoplasmata archaeon
GGACGGACGGCGACGGGTCGGCGGCGGGGACCTCGGGCGGGCGGGGCGACGGAGGCGCGCGCGCCGCGAGCGCCGGTCGGCTGTCGGCACTCGACCAGCGGACCGTCGGCTGCACGACGTGCCGCCGCGCCTCGAGCCGGCGCCGGAAGCGCACGAGGTCGCGGAAGATCTCCCGCACGACGTCCTCGAGCTCGCGGGTCCGGTGGTAGCCGAGCGCGACCAGCGCGTCGTGCACCGGCTGATAGTAGTGCTCCTCCGCCTCGGTCCGGGGGTTCGCCGGGTGCTCGACCGTGGGGTGCCGTCCGAACTCGCCCGCCACCCGGGCCGTGAGGTCGGCGAGCTCGTTGACCGAGTACGCCGCGTCGAACTGGTTGACGACGCGGTACGTTCCCGGCGGCGGAGGGTGCTCGACGGCGAGGCGCAGCGACTGCATCGAATCCTCGAGCGCGATGAACCCCCGGCGCTGCCCCCCCTTGCCGTACGGGGTGATCGGCAGGTCGAGGACCGCCTGGGCGATGAAGCGGTTCAAGGACGTCCCCCAGGTCTCGTCGAAGTCGAACCGGGTGAGGAGGCGGTCGTCGGTGATCTCGGGGGTCCGCACCCCGTAGATCACCCCCTGCATCACGTCGGTCGCCTTGAGGTTCCAGAGGCGCGACGCGAACATCACGTCGCCCGAGTCGAACACCTTGCTCCAATGGTACCACGAGCCGGCCTGGCGCGGGAACGGCATCCGGTCCCTGCGCCCCCGGTACTCGATGTCGAAGAACCCCTCGGGGATGTCGACGTTCGGGGTGCCGTACTCCCCCATCGTGCCCATCTTCACGAGGTGGGCGTCGGGGACGACCTCCCGCATCGCGTAGAGCAGGTGGAGCGTGCCGGTCAGGTTCCCGACCTGGGTGTCGACCGCGTGGTGGACGTCGATCATCGAGTACGGGGCCGAGCGCTGCTCCGCGAGGTGGACGATCGTGTCGGGACGCTCGGTCGCGAGCACCTGCCGGACGAACTCGTAGCGGGCGAGGTCCCCGCGGTAGAACGCGAGGTCGCGGCCCAGGAGCTCGCGCACCGCGGTCCGGCGGCGGGCGAACGACGGGATCGGGGTCGCGGACCAGCTCCCGACCTCGCGGACCCGGCGCCGCGTGACGAAGTTGTCGATCCCCACGACCTCGTGCCCTCGCGCGAGCAGGTGCAGCGCGAGCGGCCAGCCCGAGTAGCCGTCGATCCCGGTGATCAGGACCTTGCGGCCGGGCATGTCGGGAACATACCGCGCGCCTCCCATAATAGGTCGGGCCGGCCCCGCCGCCCGCGCGCCCCGGGCAAGGGGTTAAGCGGACGGGGCGCTCCGGCTGCCGGACCGGGTCCCGGGGGCCGGATGGACGCGAACGAGGTCCGGATCGTCGACACCCGGGACGAGCCGCTCAAGGGCGCGATGATGGTGGTCGGGTTCCCGACCCACGGCCTCGTCGGATCGGTCGCGGCCTCCTACCTCGTCCACACGCTCGACATGAGCCAGGTCGCCTACATGGTCAGCGAGGAGTTCCCCCCGACCGTCATCATGGAGGAGGGCGTCGTCGGGGCGCCGGTCCGCTTCTACGCGAGCAAGCTCGTCTGCGGGGTCGACCGCTCGTGCGACCAGCTGGTCGTCGTGATCGCCGACATCCAGCCGCCGCTCGCGATGCTGAACCAGATGGGCCGCGCCCTCCTCGACTGGGCCCAGGGCAAGGGCGTCCAGCTGGTGGTCGCGGTCGAAGGCCAGCCGATCGAGGACGAGACCCGGGGGGATGCGCGGGTCGTCGCGATGGCGAACCGGGCCGCGGCTCCGCTGCTCGAGAAGTACCAGTTCCCCGCCGCGAACGGCGTCGTGACCGGCCTCGCCGGCGGGCTGCTCCTGGGCGCGATCGGGCGGACGACCCCGGTCCTCTGCCTCGTCGCCCAGGCGCACAAAGACTACCCGGACGCCCGCGCCGCCGCGAAGGTCATCGAGACGATCAACCCGCTGGTCCCGCTCCTCGTCCTCGACACGAAGCCGCTCCGCGACAAGGCGCGCCAGATCGAGTCCGAGGTGCGCAAGACCCTGAAGCAGACCCACGAAACGATCTCGAGCATCCGCACCGCGGAGACCGAGGGGCCGGGTGAGATGTATCGCTGACACCGCGCCCGGCGCGACGGTCTTCCCGCTCCCGAGCGACCGGCCGCCCGTGACCCTGCGCGGGTTCCGGCCGACGGACGTCCCGTTCATCTCGGCGATCGTCGCCGACGCGCTCCACGAGCACTACGACCCCTCGCTCTACCAGTCGCTCGGCACCGAGTGGCCGGACGGCTTCCTGGTCGCCGCGGATCCGAGCGACGTCCCGGTGGGGTTCCTCCTCGGGGTCAGCCAGGTCGACCGGGAGGCGCGGATCCTGATGTTCGCGGTCGCGCGGGGCCACCGCACGGCGGGCATCGGGACCCTGTTGATGACCGCGTTCCTCGACCGGTGCCGTGCGCGCGGATACGGCCGGGTCACGCTCGAAGTGCGGGTCTCGAACGCGACCGCGATCCGCTTCTACACCCGGTTCCTCTACTCGGTGATCGACCTGCTGCGGGCGTACTACTCCGACGGGGAGAACGGCTACCAGATGGCCCGGGAACTCGCCTGACCCCGCCGCGCCCGGGCGCAGCCGCTAAGACCTTTCGCACCTGCGTTCCCCCGATGCCGGCGCGCTGGCCCACCGCGAGCGACCTGATGGCGCCGCACCCGTTCACGCTCCCCCACGACGCGCCGATCGCGCGGGCGCTCGGACTGATGCGCACCCGCCGGTTCCACGAGATCCCGGTGCTGCGGAAGTCGCGCCTCATCGGGATGATCACGTTCGAGTCGATCGCGCGGCGCTCGAGCCGGGCGCTCGACACGAAGGTCGAGCACCTCCTGATCCTCCCGCCGCTCGTGACGCCGACGACCTCGCTGCCGCAGATCGCGGAGGAGCTCCTCGCGGCCGGCCTCCGCGCGGCCCCGGTCGTCGGGCGCCGCGGGGAGCTGCTCGGGATCGTCAGCCGCACCGACCTCGTTCGGGCGCTCCCGCTCGTGCCGGACGCGGCGCGGGTCCGGGTCGAGGAGATCGCCCGATCGGTCGACCTGCTCGTCCACGAGAGCGATCCGTGCCGCCAGGTGATAGGCCAGGTGCGCGTGCTCGAGGAGCGCCCGGTGCCGGTCCTCGACCGCCGGGAGCGGCTCGTCGGCGCGCTCGGGGTCGCCGATCTCGGGAGCCTCCTCTGGCGGCCCGTCGTCGGCGGCAAGCGGGACGCGCGCGCGGGGCGGCCGGTCCTCGACGTGAAGGTCGGCTCGATCATGCACTCCCCGGCGGTCACGGTCCCGGTCGGGACGTCCGCCGCCGCGGCGGCCGCGCTGATGTCCCGCGAGCGGGTCTCGAGCGTGTTCGTCGTCGAGGAGGGCCGTCCACCCCGGACGGTCGGTCAGGCGGAACTGCTCCAGCTGGTCGTCGGCAAGGGCCGGTCGGGCGGGGCACACGCCGGGATCGAGGACGTCTACGTCGAGATCACCGGGCTCCGCGGCTCGGGGGATCCCGGGCTCCTCGCAGACGTCGACCACCTCGTCGCGACCGGCCTCCGGCGCATCGGCCAGCACGTCCGGCCGACGCTCCTGAGCCTCCACTTCACCCCGCACGCGACCCACCGCACGAGCGACCTCTCGCTCGAGGCCCGGCTCCTCACGGAGGAAGGGATCTTCTACGCGTCCCACTCGGGATGGAACCTGCTCGCCGGGGTCTCGGACCTGCTCGAGCAGCTGGACGAGCAGACCCGCCGGGTGCGCGAGGCGGAGCGCCAGCGGGGCCGGCCGGGCCGGGGGCAGGTCCCCGAGGAGGAGATCCCCGTCGACGATCCCGACCTCGAGCGCCGCATCCGCACGGCGACCCGCGCGGGAGGGTCGGAGGACGACCGATGATCCCCGGCGGACCGAGGAACTCGCGCGAGATGGCGCAGATGATGCGCCGGCTCGGGCTGACCAGCGAGCCGGTCCCCGACGTCGAGGAAGTGATCGTGCGCACCCGCACGAAGGAGCACGTCTTCGAGCGCCCCGAGGTCACGGTGCTGACGGTCCAGGGCGTCCGGTCGTACCAGGTCGTCGGCCAGCCGGTCGTGCGGCCGCGCGGCGCGGCCGCCGCGCCGGCGGGGGGTGTCCCCGCCGCCCCGGTCGCGCCGGCGGGACCGCCCGAGGAGGACGTCCGCCTCGTGATGGAGCAGGCGAACGTCCCCCGCGAGGAGGCCGTCGAGGCGCTGTTCCAGGCGAAGGGCGAACCGGCCGAAGCGATCCTGAAGATCCTGACGCGGAGCCGGTAACGGGACGGACCCGTCCGCCCGCGGCCGAACGCCCGCGCGCTCGGAGCGTCGGCCCGTCCCCAAACCTTTAGCGCGGCGCGCCCGTCGGACGGTTCCCGTCGATGTCGACCCCTCCGGTGCCCGAGCCGGCTCCTCCGTCGTTCGTCTTCCCGACGCTCGGCGCGGAGCTGTTCGACGCGCTCCGGGCCGCCGGGCCCCAGCGGATCGTCCTCCAGGTCCCGGCCGGGCTCGTGCGGACCGCCCACGACCTCGCCGCCCGGTTGCGCGAGGCGACCGGCGCCCGGGTCACGGTCGCCGCGCGCGCGTGCTTCGGGGCGTGCGACTTTCCCTCGCGGGACGAGGCGCCGAAGGCGGACGCGGCGGTCGTGCTCGGCCATGCGCCGATCCCGAACGTGCGGGTCGTGCGCCCGACGTACTTCGTCGAGATGCGCGATCCCGGCGGCGACCCCGAGGCGCTCGCCGCGACCGTGGCCGCCGGCGGGCTGCCGACGCGCCTCGGGCTCGTCGCGTCCGTCCAGCATCTCGACCTCGTGCCGCCGCTGGTCGCGGCGCTCGAGCGGGGCGGGCGGACCGTGCGGACCGGTCGCGGGGACCGGCGCCTCGCGTACGCGGCGCAGGCGCTCGGGTGCAACTACACCGGCGCGGAGAGCCTCGCCGGCGAGGTCGACGCGTTCCTCTTCCTCGGGACCGGCCGGTTCCATCCGATCGGCCTCGCGTTCGCGGTCGACCGGCCGGTCTGGTCCCTCGACCCGCTGCAAGGCCGGCTCGACCCGCCGATCGACCGCGCGTCCCTCGTGCGCCAGCGCCAGCTCACGGTCGCTGCGGTGCGGGACGCCCGTCGGTGGGGGATCCTCGTCTCGTCGTTCGCCGGGCAGAACCGGATGGCGACCGCGCTCGCGCTGCAGGAGCGCGCCCAGGCGCGTGGACGGGATGCCGAGCTCTTCGTGTTCGACCGCCTCGACCCGAGGGACCTCGAGGGGCGGGCGATCGACGCGTACGTGAACACCGCGTGCCCGCGGATCGCGCTGGACGACGGGGCGCTCTACCCCCGGCCGCTCCTCACGCCCCCCGAGTTCCTGATGGCGCTCGGGGACCTGCCGCTCGAGCCGTACCGGTTCGACACCTACCACTAGCGCCCGGCCGAAACCCAGAAGGCGGTCGACCCCCCTTCTCCCCGCGTGCGGGCCGCGGCGCTCGTTCCGGTCCTGCTGCTCGCCGCGGGCGTCGGGCTCGTGGCGGTCGCGCTCGCCGAGGGCGGGGCGTCGCTCGCCCTCGTGCTGGTCGTGCCGGTGGTGGTCGGCCGGTCGCTCGAGTTCGCGCTCGG
>JASHQY010000036.1 GCA_030038885.1 Thermoplasmata archaeon
CTCCGGGGCCGGGCGGCGCGCGGCGGCCGGCGCCGAGCGGAGGTAGGTGAACCGATGGCGTGGATGGTGGTGCGGGTGCGCGGGACGATTCATGCGCGGCACGATATCGTGGAGACGCTCACGTTCCTCCACCTGACGCGGCCGAACCACGCGACCGTCCTGCCGGAGGCCGCGTCGTTCAAGGGCATGCTGACCAAGGTCCAGGGCTACGTCACGTGGGGCGAGGCCGAACCCGAGACCGTCGGCCTCCTCCTCCAGGAGCGCGGCGAGACGGTCGCGGGGAAGCGGATCACGCCCGAGGTCCTCGGCGACGAGCTGCGCGCGAAGGACCTCCCCGAGCTCACGCGCTCGGTCGCCGAGCGCGGGCTGCCGCCGATCGCGGGCCTGCGCCCGCGCTTCCGCCTGCGGGCCCCGAAGGGCGGGTGGCGGTCGACGAAGAAGCCGTTCGCGCTCGGCGGCGCGCTCGGCTACCGCGGCCGCTCGATCAACGAGCTCGTGCGGCGGATGATGTAGGGGGCGCACGATGCCGAGCCGTACTCGAAAGTTCCGGGGCCTGCGGACCCACGGCCGCGGGATCAAGGCCGGCCGCGGGGCCGGCAAGCAGGGCGGCCGGGGGAACGCGGGGTTGCACAAGTACAAGTTCAAGTCGATGCTGATCTACGCGCCGGACCACTTCGGGCGCCACGGGTTCAAGCGGCCGCCCGAGACCGCGCACGACCCGACGACCCTCAACGTCGGCGAACTGGACGCGTTGGTCCCGCAGCTCGAAGCCGCCGGCGCGCTCGCGCGGGACGGTTCGGCGTTCGTCGCCGACCTCACGAAGGTCGGGATCGAGCGGCTGCTGGGGAAGGGCGCGTCCGCGCGCTCCTGGAAGGTGATCGTCGCCCACGCGAGCCGGCACGCCCGGGAAAAGGTCGCGGTCGTCGACGCGGCGGCGCCCGCCGCCGCGGCGCGTTCCCCCTAGAGTATATAAATCGGGCTCGGGGTCGCCGGCCGTTCGATGGTGGACGAGGAGATTCCCCGGGACCACCGCTGGGCGCTCGCGCTCGCCGTCCTGGGCATCGTGCTCCTCGCGCTGGTCTGGTACTGGGGCCACCCGACGCTCATCGCGTTCGTCCTCGCGGCGGTCATCGTCTTCGTCGTGATGGGGGTCCTCTACCTCGGGCTCTCGTACGAGGGGTCGCGCTCGCGGCTCTACGGGCTCAAGCCGATCACGACCCGCATGCCCGCGGTCTCCCAGCCGAAGGGCCACGTCCACTTCCGGACGAAGATGTTCTGGACGATCGGGATCCTCCTCCTGTACTTCCTGCTCACGAACATCTACCTCTTCGGCGTCGACCAGGCGACCGTCATCGACCTGTTCGCGAGCTACCGCGCGATCCTCGCGGGCGCGCAGGGCACCCTCATGCACCTCGGGATCGGCCCGATCGTCACCGGGTCGATCATCATGCAGTTGTTCGTCGGCGCGAAGATCATCAACCTCGATCTCACCGACGACGAGGACAAGGGGATGTACCAGGGGACCCAGAAGGTCCTGGTCGTCGCGATGATCTTCATCGAGGCGGTCCCCCAGGTCTTCGGCTACCTGACGCCGTCGGCGAGCATCGTCTCGAGCCTCGGGTCGGTCTCGCCGGGCAACGGGCTCCTGCTCGCGAACACGATCATCGTCGCGCAGCTGGTCTTCGGCAGCTACCTCGTGTTCCTGATGGACGAGGTCGTCTCGAAGTGGGGGATCGGCAGCGGGATCTCGCTGTTCATCGCGGCGGGCGTCTCGCAGCAGATCGTCCAGGGGACCCTCAACTGGGTGCCGGAATCCGGGGTCGGGACCGCCGTCTCCGCCGCGAATCCCCCGAGCGGCACGATCCCGAAGACGATCTACTTCTTCACGCACCTTTCGGCCAGCCAGATGGCCGGCGGCGGCTGGGAGCTCGTGCTCTTGCGGCAGCCGAACCCGATCATCGCGCTCGTCGGGACCGCCGCGATCTTCTTCTTGGTCGCGTGGACCGAGTCGACCCGGATCGAGCTCCCGCTCTCGCACGCCGAGTCCCGGGGGGCGCGCGGCCGCTACCCGCTGCGCCTGATCTACGCGTCGAACATCCCGGTGATCCTGATGAGCGCGCTCCTCGCGAACGTCTCGGTCTTCACGATCCTCCTGTGGACGAACCCGACGCTGATCCACTTCCCGCTGATCGGCCATCAGTGGTGGATCGGATCGTACCCGGCCTCGTCGGCCGCCGCGTCGGCGTTAGGGGTCAGCCAGACGCAGCCGCTCACCGGCGGCGCGTACTACTTCTCGACGGTCAACGGCTTAGAGTCGTGGCTGTTACCGATCCTGAACTACCAGGAGTACGGCAGCGCGCTCGTCAACCACACGTGGTGGCAGGGCCTCGTCCACGTCGCGGTCTACTTCGGCGCGATGGTCGGCGGGTCGATCCTGTTCGCGAAGTTCTGGATCCAGACGACGAACATGGGGCCGGAGGCGGTCGCCCGGCAGATCGAGGCGTCCGGCATGCAGATCCCCGGGTTCCGGCGCGAGCCCCGGGTCCTGCGACGGGTCCTCGAGCGCTACATCCCGGTGATCACGGTGATCTCGGGCGCGGCGGTCGGCGCGCTCGCGGCCGGCGCCGACCTCATAGGGACGCTCGGCAATGCGAGCGGGACAGGGGTGCTGCTGATGGTCGGGATCATCATCAACCTCTACGAGGCGATGGGCCGCGAGCAGCTGATGGAGATGAACCCGTTGCTCCGCCGGTTCCTGGGAGGCGAGACGTAGGCGATGCCGATGGACGAGGAGCCGCTCCCGTCGCTCGCCGCGACCCCGGTCCCATCGCCCGCGGAGGTCCCGGAGGCGCTGGCGGAGGACGCGGCGGACACCGGGGCCGACGCAGCCCCCGCCGCGCGGGCACGGCCCCCGCCGCCGGCGTTCAAGGTCTCGACGTTCGTCTACGTCTTCCTCGGGATGCTCGGCCTCCTGATGCTGATCGACACGGCCGCGCGCAACCAGATCGCGATCCTCCTCGGGGTCAGCCCCGCCCAGAACGGCCCGCTCTACGTCCTGATCGGCTTCTCGAGCCAGTACCTCCTCCTGACGATGGCGATCGCCGGCGCGGTCGAGATGCTGATCACCGCGTTCGCGTACAACTACACGACCGACTGGATCAAGGCCGCGAAGGTCCAGAAGTGGAGCTCCGCGTTCCGCAAGGTCCAGACGGACGCGATCCGCTCGGGCAAGAAGGACCGCATCGCGGCGCTCAAGCCCTACCAGGAGCGCCTCACGCGCCTCTCGAGCGAGGTCTCGATCGCGCAGTTCAAGGGGATGGCGATCACCTGGTTCCTCCTGATCCTGATCTACACGTGGATCGGGATCCTGATCTCGGACGCGTCGGTCACCGCCCAGACGGTCAGCCTCGGCGGGACGGTCGTGAACCTCTACTCGGACAAGATCCTCAAGGAGTTCCCCCTCTGGTTCTTCATCTTCAGCCTCTACACGGTCCCGCTCTCGCTCGTCTTCCGCCGGATCCTCAAGAACTACTGGCTCCGGCGGTACCTCGACCGCCGCGCGCCGCCGGCGCTGGGAGCCGCCGGGGGCTCGGCGTGATCGGGTGGGTCGTCGCGATCGGCGGACCCCCGGGGAGCGGCAAGTCGACCGCCGCCCGCCGGGTCGCGGACGAGCTCGGGCTCGAGCTCCGCTCGGCGGGGGAGGCGTTCCGCGCCGAGGCGGCGCGGCGCGGTCTCGACCTGGAGGCGTTCGGGCGGTACGCGGAGGCGCACCCCGAGATCGACCGGGGGCTCGACCGCGCGATGCAGGCGCTCGCGCGCCCCGGCCGCCTGCTCGACGGGCGGATCCAGGGCGCCCTCTGCCGGCGGAACGGGATCCCCGTGCGGTCGATCGTCGTGACCGCGGAGGAGGGCGAGCGGATCCGCCGCGTCGCGCAGCGGGACCGCTGCCCGCTCGCGACGGCGGCACGTGAGGTCCGCGCCCGCGAGGCGAGCGAGCGGACCCGCTACCTCGCGATCTACGGCATCGACCTCGACCGGGAACCCGCCGACCTGACGGTCGACTCCACCCATCTCCCGCCGGACGACGTCGCGCGCGCGATCGCGGACTTCGTGCGCCCACCCGCGCGCCGGGGACCGGCATGACAGCGCCCGGGGACCCGGTGGCCGAGCGGCTCGGCGCCGGCGCGTTCCTCCTCCTCGACAAGCCGCGGGGACCGTCGTCGCACCAGGTGACCGCGTGGGCGCGCGACCTCCTCGGGGTCGAGCGCGCGGGCCACGCGGGCACGCTCGACCCCAACGTCTCGGGACTCCTGTGGGTCGGCGTCGGGCCCGCGCTCAAGCTGCTGCCGCTCGTGCTCGACCTTCCGAAGCGGTACGTCGGGGTCGTGACGTTCCACGGGCGCCCCGACCCGCGCGACCTCGCCCGGGCGATCGCCGAGTTCACGGGTCCCGTCTACCAGACGCCACCGGTGCGCTCCGCGGTCAAGCGCGAGCGGCGGGTCCGCACGATCCACCGCCTCGCGGCGGTCGAGACCGACGGCCCCCGCGTCCTGCTCGACGTGGTCGCGGACTCGGGCACGTACATCCGCACGCTCGCGGTCGACCTCGGGGAGGCGCTCGGCGTCGGCGCGCACCTGGAGGAGCTGCGCCGGATCGCGACCGGGCCGTTCGACGAGTCGCGTAGCGTCCCGCTCACGGCCCTCGCCGACGCGGTCGCGCGCCGCGCCGCCGGGGACCCGGGACCGCTCCTCGCGCTCCTGCACCCGATCGAGGAGGTCTGGCGGGAGTTCTCGACGATCGTCCTCAAGGACGCGGCGGCCGCCGCGGTCGCGCACGGCGCGGGCCTCGCCCGCGGCGGGATCCTCGCGCTCCCGC
>JASHQY010000037.1 GCA_030038885.1 Thermoplasmata archaeon
GCGGCGAACCGGGTCGCCGAGGCGACCGACGTCGTCCTCCTCGAGGCCCGACGTCCGGGACGGCGGATCTGGGAGGTCGACACGACCGGCCGCCCGGTCGCGGAGGTCGCACGGGAGGTCGCGGGGCGCCTCGAGACCCGCGGGCCCTCCGCGTACGGCCGGGTCGACTGGCTCGCCGATCCCCGCGTGACCGCGCATCTTTTGGACCGGCCGCGGTAGGGTCGTCGATGGTGCTCGAGGGGTACCGGGCGCGGGTCGCCCCGTACGTCGCGCGCCTCGCGCGCCCGTTCCTCGGCTGGTCGCCCGACCGGCTGACCGGGCTCGCGCTCGCGTGCGCGGTCGCGGCGGCCGGGCTCGCCGCGCTCGTCCGCTGGACGACCCCGCTGCTCTTCCTGCCGGTCGCGGCGCTGATCTTCCTCGCCGGCGTGTTCGACGTCCTCGACGGGGCAGTCGCCCGCGCGACCCGGCGGACGTCGGCCCGCGGGGACTTCCTCGACCACGTCGTCGACCGGTACGCCGACGTCGCGATCGTGCTCGGGATCGCGGCGTCCGGCTTCGCGAACCCGATCCTCGCGCTCCTCGCGCTCGCGAGCCTTCTGCTGACGAGCTACATGGGCACCCAGGCGCAGGCGGTCGGGGTCGGCCGGAGCTACTCCGGCCTCCTGACGCGCGCCGACCGCCTCGTGGTGCTCGCACTCGCGACGTTCCTCGAGTTCGACTGGTCGCTGCCCTGGCCCTGGGCGCCGAGCGCACCGTGGGCGCGGTTCCACCTCGCCGGGATCGGCTTCACCGTGATCGACGTCGCGTTCCTCTACTTCGTCATCGCGGGGCAGTGGACCGCGCTCGCGCGCGCGGCCCGGACGTATCGCGCGCTCCCGCCGACGGGGTAGGGCCGCCGCCCTCGGCCGGCGGCGCGTCCGGCGCGGAGACCTTCCCCCCGCGGGTACGGTAGTACTGGAGCGGATGGCGGAGCCACGCCTCGTGGCAGAGCGGGTCGCGGGCCCGGTCGGCCGCGGCCCCCGCGCTCGGGTCGCCGTCGCGGAAGCAGAGCCCGTGGCTGCGCAGCGTATCGCATTCGGGCGGCTCGTAGCCGGCTCCGCCGTCGTGGTGCGTGATGTGCTCGACCTGGTAGCGGGTCACCGACTCGTCGAAGTCCGGCGCCCCGCGGTAGGCGTCGACGATCGTCTCGAAGTCCGCGCCGGCGCGGTGGAGGAACGCGGCGAGCGCGAACCGCCCGGCGTGCGAGAGGTTCTCGCCGGCCTCGAGCGTCCGCCGCATCTTGCGGATGCACGGGGGGAACAGCTCGGGGCGCAGCGCCCCGCCGGGGGCGCTCGACCGCGCGACCGGGGCCGGCAGCCGCTGGCCGAGCACCTCGAGCAGCTCCGACTCCCGGGACCGCACGAGGTCCCGGACCTCGTCCGCGAGGGGGACCGGTACCCCGAGCCGCGCCCGGACCGCCTCCTGGAGGATCCGCGCGCCGCGCACCCGTCCGACGACGACCGATCCGTGCTCGACGTCCTGGCGCGCCAAGCGGAAGTCCGCCTCCCGGATCGGGACCGCGAGCTTGAGGTAGTCGACCAGCGGGAACGCGACCCGGTCGCCCGGTCGGGCCTCGATCCGGAACCCGAGCCGCCCCGCGACGTCGACGAGCTCCTCCACCGGGGCGCCCGCGAGGCGGGCGTGGGTCCGCTTCGCCTCCGCGACCGCCCAGCGCCGCAGCGCCGCGGAGGCGGGAGCGGACGCGAGGACGATCCGGTCGAACAGGAGCGAGAGGTAGCGGACCTCCGGCTCGGCGGCGCTGAGCTCCGCGAGGTCGCGGACCGCGCGCGGGTCGTCGGCCGCGGCGAGCAGCCGGGCGCGGCCGATCGACCGCGCCCGCTCGTACGCCGGCTCCTCGAGCAGGGCCCGGACCGACACGTTCTCCCCGCCGAGCAGCGCCTCCGCCCCCGGAAGGAACGGATAGGCGGAGAGCAGCGACCGCTCGTCGCGCAGCGCCGAGCCCGAACGGATGGCCATGGGGGTCCCGCGTACCGGACGGGCGGGCGTCCCGGGAGGGCCCCGGCGCGACCGTCGTCGACCGGTCACACCGGTCCCGGGTTAAATCGTGTCCCGCGGAGCTCCCGGTCGCCCGGTAAGGGAGATATGGCGTGCGTCCGCTAGGCGCCGTAGAGGACCCCGTGCGCTCGCGCTGGACCCCGTGGCTCCCGATCCTGCTCGCGGTCTTCCTGCTGGTCGGGACCGACCTCGTCGGGCCGGGCGGCCCGACGGACCCCGTGCGGGCGGCGAGCGAGCTCGCCGCGCCGGTGCGGGCGGCCGCCGCGACACCGGTCTCCGGAGCGCCGCGGTCGACCGGGTCGGTCGAGGTCGCCCCGGGGTACGCTCCGCCGAGCGGGGTCGTCTCCCTCGGACCGACCGCCGCCTCCACCGAATGGGATGTGGCGGTCGGGTTGCCGTCCCAGGATCCGACCGGCCTCGCCGCGTTCGTCGCGGCCGCATCCGTCCCCGGAGCTCCCGGGTACCGTGACTTCTTGACCGCCGCCCAGGCCGACGCCCGGTTCGGCGCCGCCCCGCAGGCGGTGGCGGCCGCCCGCGACTACTTTGCCGGCTTCGGGCTCGAGACCACCGTGGATCCGGACGGGCTGCTCGTGCTGGTGTCGGGAACCAGTGCGGGATTTTCGGCCGCGTTCGATACCACGTTCGACGAGTATCGAACGAGTGCGGGTACGACGTTCGTCGACCACCCGACGCCCGCGGTGCTCCCGGCGTCCCTCGGGACGGACGGGGTGTTCGGGCTCGGCAACGTCACGCCGCTCGTCCCGGACGTCTCCGCCGCGTCCTCCGCCGGCGGCCCCGCGCCCGACGCGGCGTGCACCGGACCGGCCGGGGGCCTCTCGCCGTGCGCGATCGCCGACGCTTACGACATCGCCCCGCTCGAGGCGAACGGCACGACCGGCGCGGGGATCCGGATCGGGGTCGTCGACGCGTACGCCGCCGCGGAGGGCCAATCCCAGCTCGCGAGCGACCTCGCGACCTTCGCGGCCGACACGTCGCTCTCGGTCGGGAACGTGAGCTACCTATATCCGGTCCCGACCGACACCGACCTGAACGCGAGCGGGACGAACTCGGCCTGGGCGCTCGAGGACGCGCTCGACCTCGAGTGGGCGCGCGCGTCCGCGCCGGGCGCGACGATCGACATGACGTTCTCCCCGAACTCGGGCGCCGGGCTCTACGCGGCGATCGACTGGCTGGTCGCGAATGGCGCGGTCGACGTCGTCTCGATGAGCTGGGGCGAGCCCGACACCGGCATCTACAACGCGTTCAGCGGCCCGTGCACGTCGGCCTGCAACGCGTCGACCGACGGCTCGTACGAGATCCTGGGACCGGTGCTCGAGCTCGGTGCGGCGGAGGGCATCACGTTCTTCGCCGCCTCCGGCGACTGCGGAGCCGCCGACGGTACGTCGGGCGACGCGACGAACTTCCCCGCCTCGGACCCGTACGTGACGGGCGTCGGCGGAACGGTCCTCTCGCTCGGGACGAACGACAGCTACGCCGGAGAGTCGGCCTGGTCGGGCAACGAGACCGGAGCGGTGTCACCGGGGTGCACGAACGGCGGCGGTTCCGGCGGCGGATTCTCCCCGTTCCCCGAGCCGTGGTGGCAGGCCGGGATCGACGATCCGAACGGGCTGCGTGGGGTCCCCGACGTCGCGATGGACGCGGGCACCCCGGTCGCGGTCGTCGTCGACGGGGCCTCGGAGGGCGTCCTCGGCACCAGCGTGGGCACACCGATCTGGGCCGGGATCGCGGCGCTCGCCGACCAGTACGCGGGCGAGGACCTCGGACTGCTGACCCCGAGCCTCTACGACGTGCTGCGGGGGAGCGCGTACGCCGACGAGTTCCACGACATCGTCGACGGCTCGAACGGGTACTCGGCCGGTCCCGGATGGGATCCGGTCACCGGCATCGGTTCGCCGATCGTCGGTGCGCTCGTGCCGTCGCTCGCGCGCGGCGGCGCGCTCGCGGGCGGCGGGTTGGCCACGTCGGTCTTCGCGTCCCCCCGCTCCGGCCGCGCGGGGCTGACGGTCTCGTTCGCGATGAACGCGACCGGCGGCACGGGGAGCTATCCGCTCGAGGGGATCTCGTTCGGGGACGGGAACTCGGTGCTCTGGAACGGCACGGTCGTCCGCCACACGTACGCGATCGACGGGGACTACCTCGCGCAGTCGTTCGTCGCGGACGGTTCGGGCAACACCTCGACCTCGCTGCCGGTGCTGATCGCGGTGGGGGGCTCGGACCTCTCGGTCGACCTCACGGCCGCTCCGTCGGCGCCGGCGCTCGGCGCTCCCGTGACGCTGAGCGCGAGCGCGAGCGGCGGGACCGCGCCGTACAACTTCACGTTCTACTTCGGCGACGGGTCGTACTCCGCGCCCGGTCCCGCGGCGGTCGTCCACGACTACGGGGTCGCGGGCGCGTTCTGCGCGGAGGTGATCGCGACCGACGCGGCGGCCCCCATGGGGGCGGGCGCGAGCGCCCGGGTGCCGATCGCGGTCGGGGGCGCGACGCCCGCGAACTGCACCGCGGAGCCGACCCCGCTCACGGTGACCCCGAACGCCTCCGCGCGGGTGCTCGACGCCCCCGCCGACTACGGGACCTCGCTGTTCACCGTCACCGGCGGGGCGACCGGCCCCGGCGGGCTCGCGCCGAGCACCAGCCTCGCGTCGAACGACTCGTACCTCGCCGCGTGCGGCTGCGAGATCTTCCGCCATCCGGGCAACTACTCGGTCACCGAGTGGGCGAACGACAGCGTCGACGGGAGCGCGGAGGCGAGCGCGAACGTCACGGTCGCGCCGGCGCTCGACGTGACGTTCGCCGCCTCCGCGCTCTCGGGGTTCGCGCCGCTGAAGGTCTACTACTTCTCGTCCGCGACGGGCGGCGTCGGGGCGAACGCCAACCTGACCCGGTGGACGTTCGGGGACGGCGCGAGCGCGGTCGGCCACTCGGTCAGCACGATCTACGAGGTGCCGGGCGAGTACGTCGCGATCGGGCAGCTCTCGGACCTCGGACGGGGGAACGGCAGCGAGGCGTTCCTGGTCGACGTCGAGCCGGCCGCGGCGGGGGTCCCGCTGGGGGTCACCGCGACGATCTCGCCGGCGGTCAACGTCTCGTCCGGGGCCGACGTGCGGTTCACCGCCACCGCGGTCGGCACCCCGGCCGAGACCGACTTCACGCAGATCCTGTGGAACCTCGGGGACGGGCACTCGGCGTTCGGGACCAGTGTCACCGAGACGTACTACGCGCCCGCGGACGCCGCGCAGAACGACTCGCTCGCCGGCGCGGTGACGGTCGAGACGTCGTACCTCGACCCGGTCTACTCGACCGGGTTCGACCTCGCGCCGTTCTTCGCGATCGAGCCGGGCGGCCGGACCCCCCGGACCGACGCGCTCGTCGGCGCCGCGAGCGTCTCGCCGTCGGAGAACCTCGTGCCGTTCCCGATCTTCGGGAACGCCTCCGGCTCCGGGCCGGGCGGGGTCCTCGTCTCGTGGAACTTCGGGGACGGATCGACCGCGTCGGCCCTCTCGGTCGAGCACTCGCTCTACGCATCGCAGGGCTACGCGGTCGCCGCGACGATCACGGACGGCTACGGCGACCGCGCGGTCCTCCTCACCGCGGTCACGGCGAACGGGCCGCTCGGCATCGCGGGCGGCCCGTCGCCGCCGACCGGGCCGAAGCCGCTGACGGTCACGATCGCGACCGCGGCGTACGGCGGCAAGGGTCCGCCGTACCGCTACGAGTGGACGCTCCTCAACGGGTCGCAGCCGACGACCTCGACCGTCTCCTTGTACCTGCCCCAGGTGGGGACGTACGTCGTCCATCTCAACGTCACCGACCGCTCGGGCGCGCGGATCGAGCGGAACTTCACGATCGTCGTGACGTACCCGGATCCCTGGGCCGCCGCCGCGATCCTCGGCGGGAGCGCCGGGATCGGGGCGCTGCTCGCGGTCGTCGTGCGCTCGCGGCGCGCGCCGCGCCGGCCGAAGCCGGGCGAGGACCCGTGGCTCGACCACCCCCGCACCGCGTCGGACGGGACCCCGGTCTGGTGACCCTTCCGGTGCGGCCCGACGGACCCTAGACGAGCCGCGGGACGATGAACTGCCAGAGCAGGAGGACCAGCACGAGCGCGGACGACAGCGCGACCGCCCGCGTCCCGAACGCGTCCAGGTGCGCGGCGTCCCACCCGCGCCGGAACCGGGCCGCGATCGACGCCATGAAGTCGCGGAAGAGGAGGCCGCCGTCGAGCGGGACCAGCGGGAGCGCGTTCGAGAGGCCGAGCAGCAGGTTCATCCACGCGAGCCAGTAGAGGGCGTTCGCGACGATCCAGAACGCCCCGGGGTCCGCGCCCGCGAGCGGCCCCGTGAGGTGGAAGTACTGGGCGGTCGCGCCGCCGACCGGCTCGAGGGTCGCGAGCGGCAGCACGAGCCAGTCGACCGCGCCGGTGAGCGGGCCGGACGAGCTGCCGAGCGGCCAGACGAGCGTCCCCTTGAGCTCGCCCGGCGTGAGGAACGTGACCGCGACGCCGAGGAACCCCCGGCTCGCGTTCGTCGGGCTCGTCGCGAGCGTGACCGACGTGGTCGCGAGGCTCCGGTTCGTCGCGGAGTAGTACACGATCGTGACGACCTCGCCGGGATGGGTGTCCGCGAGCGACGCTTCGAAGAGGGTCGCGTTGGTCGTCGCGGTCCCGTTGATCGACACGAGGATGTCACCCGCCGCGAGGCTGTGGTTCGCCGCCGGCGTGTTCGCCTCGACGAGCGCGACCCCGACCCCGTTCGCGTTCGGGGCGACCGACGACGCGACGAGCAGCGAGAGCGCGACGAAGAAGATCACCGTCAGCGCGAAGTTCGCGAGGACCCCGGCCGCCGCGACGCGGTCGCGGCGGCGGCGCGAGGCCGCCTGCATCTCGACGTCGTCCTGCTCGACGAACGCCCCGACCGGTACGACGCACCAGAGGACCCCGAGCGTCTTCACGCCGATCCCCTGGGAGCGGGCGACCACCCCGTGCGCGAGCTCGTGGAGGACGACCCCGACGACCAGCGCGACGATCCCGTAGCCGATCGGAATGATCGGGTTGATCCCCGGGAGGCCGAGCGCCTCGGTCACCGGCGGGGCCGTCGACGCGGTGAGCCGCAGCGAGAGCGCGGCGTCGACGATGAGGAGGACCAGGATCCCGCCCATCGCGACGATCGCGAGCGCGATCCCGAGGTCCGCGGCCCCCGTCCAGAACCGACGGAACCTTCCCCAGCGCTCGAGCGCCGAGCGCCCTCGGGTCGTCTTGATCATCAGCGCCGGGCCGAGCAGGCTCAGCGAGCGCTCCGGGCCGATCCAGCCGGCACGGTAGCAGAGATAGACCGCGATCCCGTAGGCCGCGATCACGATCGCCGCGATCTCGTAGCCGAAGTACGGGTCCAACGAACGACCTCGGGCTCTTTACGTCGGGCGGTGCTTATGACGGTTCGCGGCGACCGGCGGGGGCCCGGCGGAGGGTCCGACGGTCCGGCTCCTTAGCCCTTCACGACCCCGAGCGGGAGGAGCCGCGCGACCCGGCGGGTGAGCCCCGCGCCCTCGGCGACGCGCACGACCTCCTCGATGCTCTTGTACGCGCCGGGCGCCTCCTCCGTGACGCCCTCCCGGGAGGTCGACCGGACGACGATCCCGCGGCCGGCGAGCCCCCGGGTGACCTCCTCGTAGCGGAACTCCCGGTTCGCCGCGTGGCGCGAGAGTCGGCGCCCCGCGCCGTGGCACGACGAGCCGAACGAGCGGTCCATCGCGCCCGGGAGTCCCGCGAGCACGTAGCTCGCGGTCCCCATGTCGCCAGGGATCAGCACCGGCTGCCCCAGGGACCGGTAGGCCGACGGGACCTCGTCGCGGCCGGCGGGGAACGCGCGGGTCGCGCCCTTGCGGTGGACGAGCACCCGCCGGCGCGTCCCGGCGACCGCGTGCTCCTCGATCTTCGCCATGTTGTGCGAGACGTCGTAGACGACCGCGAGGTCGAGCTCCTCCGCGGGACGGCCGAAGACCGCCGCGAACGCCGTGCGGACCCCGTGGGTGATCGTCTGCCGGTTCGCCCACGCGAAGTTCGCGGCGGCCGCCATCGCGGCGAGGTAGCGCTGCGCGGGCTCCGACGCGATCGGAGCGCACGACAGCTGGCGATCGACGAGCGTCACCCCCTCGCCCGCGAGCCGCCGGTCCATCTCCTGGATGTAGTCGGTTGCGACCTGGTGCCCGAGGCCCCGCGAGCCCGTGTGCAGCATCACGACCACGCGGCCCGGCGAGAGGCCGAGGACCCGGGCGAACGCGGGGTCGAACACCTCATCGACCGCCTGGACCTCGAGGAAGTGGTTCCCCGATCCGAGGGTCCCGAGCTGCCGCAACCCCCGCTTCTTCGCCCCGTCGCTGACCCCGGCCGGGTCGGCGTTCGCGAGCCGTCCCTCCTCTTCCAGCACCGGCAGGTCCTCGCTCCGGCCGAGGCCCTGCGCGATCGCCCAGCGCGCCCCCCCGGCGA
>JASHQY010000038.1 GCA_030038885.1 Thermoplasmata archaeon
CGGACGTACGGACTGGCCGGAACGATCGCCCCCGGCGACGCAGCGGTTGACGCGGCCGGTGCCGAACTCGGTGCCGGCGTGGGGGCCGAAGCCGCCGGACGTCCGCCCGCTATCGACGCGGGTGTCGGGGCGGCGGGCGACGCACCTGCGGCGGCCGCAGCGCCGCCGGGGCCCGCGTCGATCGTCACGAGCAGGCCGCCGACCTTCACCTTCTCGCCGACCTGGGCGTGGATCGTGAGGACCTTGCCGGATCTCGGCGAGGGGATCTCGACGTTCGCCTTGTCGGTCAGCACGCTGACCAGCGGGGCATCCTCCCGGACGGTGCCCCCCTCCTGGACGAACCACTGGACGACCTCGCCCTCCGCGACGCCCTCGCCGATGTCGGGAAGGCGGAACTCGAACGCCACCGCTTCCTCCTACGAGGCCTGGACGGCCGACCGCGCCGCGTGTGCGATCGTCTCGGCGTTCGGCAGGTAGAGGTGCTCGAGCGCGTAGGGGAACGGCGTGTCGTAGCCCGTGACCCGGCCGATCGGCGCCTTCAGCGAGTAGAAGGCCTTCTCGGCCAGGATCGCGGCGAGCTCCCCGCCGAAGCCGCAGCAGCGGGCCGCCTCGTGGACGACGACCGCCCGGCCGGTCTTCTCGACCGACGCGAGGATCGCGGCCTCGTCGAGCGGCACGAGCGTCCGCGGGTCGATGACCTCCGCGCGGATCCCCTCCTTCACGAGCAGGTCCGCGGCCTCGACGGTCGGGGGGACCATCGCACCGTACGCGAACAGGGAGACGTCGCTCCCCTCGCGCACGACCCGCGCCGAGCCGAACGGCACGCGGTGGTCCCCGTCCGGCACCTCGCCGGTCACGGCCCGGTAGATCCGCTTCGGTTCGAGGAAGATCACGGGGTCCTCGTCGTGGACCGCGGTCAGCAAGAGCCCCTTCGCGTCCGCCGGGGTCGACGGGATCGCGACCTTCAGTCCGGCGGTGTGGCAGAAGTACGCCTCCGTGCTCTGCGAGTGGTAGAGCCCGCCCTTGATCCCGCCCCCGTACGGCGCGCGGATCACGACGTGGCAGGGGAACTGGCCGCCCGAACGGTAGCGCATCTTCGCGAGCTCGCTGACGATCTGGTCGAACGCCGGGTAGATGAAGTCGAGGAACTGGATCTCGGCGATCGGCTTGAGGCCGTAGAGCGCCATCCCGATCGCGGTGCCGACGATCCCGGTCTCCGAGAGCGGCGTGTCGATCACGCGGCTCTCGCCGAACTCCTTGAAGAGCCCCTCGGTCGCCCGGAAGACCCCGCCGTTGACCCCGATGTCCTCGCCGAGGATCAGCACGTCCGGGTCCGAGCGCATCGCCTCGGCGAGCCCGCGGTTCACGGCCTGCACGAGCGTCAGCTCGGTCACGGGGCGCCTCCGTGCGGCCGGTCGGACGCATCGAACGAGCGCTGCTCCTCCTCGAGCTGGGGCGTCGGGACCGAGAAGACGTCACCGAACATCGAGTCCGGAGCCATCGGCGCGATCCGTTCGGACTCGGCGATCGCGGCGGCGACCTGGGCGCGGGCGTCCTCCCAGATCTTCTGATCACCGGCCGCGTCCACCGCGCCCGCGGCGAGGAGCTCGCCGCGCAGTCGCGTGAGAGGGTCCCGCTCCTTCCAGTGCGCGACCTCCTCGTCGGAGCGGTAGCGCTTGGGATCGTCCGACGTCGAATGGGGACCGAGCCGGTAGACCTGCGCCTCGATCATCGTCGGTCCGTCGCCCCGCACCGCGCGCTGCCGGGCCTCCGCGACCGCGCGGTAGACGGCCCGCACGTCCGTGCCGTCGACGACCACGCCCGGGAACCCGTAGGCGTCGGCCTTCTCGGCGAGCGTCTTGCTGCGGGTCTGCTTCGCACGGGGCAGCGAGATCGCCCACTGGTTGTTCTGGCAGAGGAAGATCGTCGGGGTCCGGAACACTCCCGCGAAGTTCATGCCGGCGTGGAAATCGTTCGAGCTCGTCGCGCCGTCGCCGAAGAACGCGACCGTGACGATCGGGTCCTTCCGCCGCTGCGCGGCCATCGCGGCGCCGACCGCCTGGGTGATCTGCGTGCCGATCGGACTGGACGCCGAGACGTAGTGCTGGTCCGCGAACGCGAAATGGTTGGGCATCTGGCGGCCCTTCGTCAGGTCCGACGAGTTCCCCATCAGCTGGTCGAGGACCGACGTGAGCGACGCGCCCCGCGTCAGCGCGACCGCGAGCTCCCGGTACGCCGGGAACATCCAATCGTCCGGCCGCACGGCGAGCGCGCAGCCGACCTGGGCGGCCTCCTGGCCCATGAGCGGCGCGTAGAAGCCGATCCGCCCCTGACGCTGGAGGGCGAGGCACCGCTCGTCGATCGCGCGGCTCAGCACCATCCACCGGTACGCCGGCAGGAGTTGGTCCTTCGGCAGGTCGAACGGGTCGGTCGTGGGGGGGACCTGCGGGTCCGGGGCCACTGACGCCGTGGACGCCACGGAATCACCGACGATGGTCCGCGATATAACCCTAGGGAGCCGGGGGGACCGACGTCTCCCGTGGGACGCGGGAACGAGCGCGAGGGAGGCGGGCCCGTGGGACCCGGCGGGGACGGCGGACGCCGCGTGGCCGGATCGAGGACCGAACGCGGAGCGCGGGTCGCGGACCCCTGCGGGAAGGGCCCGGACCGGCGGGCGGTCCGGGCCGACCTCCCGTTTCGTGACCTCTTTCCGTGAGTCGGTCGTATAGACCCTTTATACCACCGACGGCGTGGCGCGCGCCCTCCCTTCATGACGAACGTTCCTGCGATCGAAGTGCGAGGACTCACCCGGGTCTTCGAGAGCCGAAAGGGTTTCCTCTTCCGTGAGGTTTCCCGGACCGAGGCGCTCCGGGGACTCGACCTGACGGTCGAGCCCGAGGCGATCTTCGGGCTCCTCGGGCCGAACGGCGCCGGGAAGACGACGCTCGTGAAGATCCTCTCGACCCTCCTGCTGCCCTCGACCGGGACCGCGCTCGTCCTCGGCCACGATGTCGTTGAAGAGTCCGCCTGGCTGCGGCCCCGGATCGGGCTCGTGCTCGGCGGCGAACGGGGCCTCTACAACCGCATCAACGCGCGCGACAACCTCCGGTACTTCGCGGACCTCTACGGGATCCCGCCGCACGAGCGGGAGCACCGGATCGATGAGGTCCTCGAGCGGGTCGGGCTCGAGGGGGCCGCCGACCGCCGGGTCGAGGAGTACTCCCGGGGGATGAAGCAGAAGCTCCACATCGCGCGCGGGATCCTCCACCGGCCGCAGGTCCTCTTCCTCGACGAGCCGACGATCGGGCTCGACCCAAAGAGCGCCCGCGAGACCCGCAAGCTCGTGCGCTCGCTGGTCTCGGACGGGGTCACGATCTTCCTGACGACCCACTACATGTTCGAGGCGGAGGAGCTCTGCCCCGAGATCGCGGTGATGTCGAAGGGGCGGATCGTCGCGCGGGACACGGTCGCCGGCCTCCGCCAGCTGGTCGGCGGCGACCGCACGCTCGAAGCGGAGGCGTACGGGTTCGAGGACCGGGAGGTCGACGCGATCCGCCACCTGCCCGGCGTCTCGAAGGTCGTGAGCGAGGAGTACGGGCCGCGGACCCGGCTGACCGTCCGGCTGCGCAGCCTCGAGACGACGCCGGACCAGGTGGTCGCGACCCTTCCGGGGCATCCTGAGCTCGCGGTCCGCGAGCGCCGCACGTCGCTCGAGGACGTCTACCTCGACCTCGTCGAGGAGGAGGCTCCGTAAATGGCGACCGCCGACGTGCCCCACGTCTCCCGCGTCCGGGCGACCGAGGCATCGCTCCGCCTCGCGTTCCAGATGTTCGTCGCGGACCCCCAATGGCTGATCCCCTCGATGATCGCCCCGGTGGTCTTCGGCCTCGTGGCGTTCGAGCTGTTCCAGGGCGCGGGGCCGGACTTCCTCACGTACGCGATCCTCGGGGCCGGGATGATGAGCATGTGGGGCCAGACGCTCTACGGGAGCGGATGGGCGATCGGCCAGGACCGGGAGTTCGGGACCCTCGAGCCGACCGTGCAGTCGCCGACGCCGTACGTCTACGTCGTGCTCGGCCGCGTGCTGTGGAACGTCGTCTCGGGCCTCGCGGGCGGCGGGATCGTCTACCTCGTCGTCCTCGCGGTCGCGGGCGCGCCGCCCGCGCTCCCCGACCCGCTCGGGTTCGTCGCGCTGTTCCTCTTCGTGATGCTGACGCTCGCGGCGGTCGGGATCCTGTTCTCGGCGGCCTGGGTCTACACGCGGTACTCCGGCTTCATCCAGAACGTCGGGGAGTTCGCGTTCTACGTCGGGACCGGCTGCATGTTCCCGGTCGTGATCCTCCCGTTCTGGACGAACCCGATCGCGCTCGTGTTCCCGCCGACCTGGGCGCTCGACGCGCTCCGCTACCTCGCGATCCCGGGCTACGTGGGGTTCGCGTGGGGGTTCTGGCCCGACCTCCTCGGCGCGGTCGCGACGACCGTCGTGTACGTCGCGGTCGCCGGTGCGATCTTCCGGAGGGTCGAGCTCCACGTCCTCGCGAAGGGGAACCTGAGCGACTACTGAGGGCCGGATCGAGGGACGATGCTCGCGCACGCCGGGACGTACCGGACCGAGAACCGCGTGTCGTTCTGGCGGACGTTCTGGTCGAACGCGGTGATCGCGCCCCGCACGACCCTGGGGTTCATGCGGATCGACTTCGTCCTCGGGACGATCTTCATCATCCCGTTGATGCAGATGGTCTTCTTCGTCTTCGTCGTCCAGGTGAGCGGGGGAGGACCCTCCGAGATCGCGTTCACCGCCCTCGGCAACGCGGTCTCGACCGTGACCTACTCGAGCATCTTCTCGGTCTGCCAGACGACCGACAGCGAGAAGCAGCAGGGCACGATGGAGCACCTCCTGGTCTCGCCGGCGAACCGCCTCGCGCTCTACTTCGGCCGGGGCCTCCTGCCGATCCTGATCTCGCTCGCGACCGTCAGCGTCGGGATCGCCTACGCGACGTTCCTCTTCGGGGTCGCGATCCCGCTCTCGGCCGTGCCGACCCTCGCGGTTTCGGTCGTCCTCACCGCGTTCGCGATGGTCGGCTTCGGGCTCCTCTTGGGCGGGGTCGCGCTCTATCTGCGCACGTCGATCATCCTCGGGAACATCTTCCTGTTCATTGGGCTCCTCCTCTCTGGCGTTAACTTCCCGACGTCCCAGCTCCCGCCGGTCGTCGCGTGGATCGGCTACGGGTTCCCGCTCACGTGGGGCCTCGCGGCGATCCGCGCGTCGGTCGCCGGCGATCCCTGGGGCACGATCGGGCTCTTGTGGGGCCTCGTCGTCGCGTCGGCCATCGCGTCGTTCGGCTGCGCGATCGGGCTCTGGGAGTACTTCGAGCGTCGGGCGCTCGCCACCGGCAGCATCGCGAAGTTCTAAGGCCCGGGCCCCGCGCTACAGCACCGCGCGGACCGGCTTCGTGAACAACCGCCATTCGCCGCTCGCGGGGTCGTAGACCGAGTTCACGAAGCACCGCCAGTGCGCGTCATCGACCTTCGGGTGGTCGGACCGGTAGTAGTAGCCCGGCCACCGGGTCTCGGTCCGGAAGCGGGTGTGGCGGAGCACGGCCTCGGCGGTCCAGGTCCGGTGGTCGAGCTCCCACGCCCGGCCGAGCTGGTGGAGGTCGCCCGCGCCGATCGCCCGGAGGTCTTCGCGCAACCGCAGGAGCTGCCGCAGCCCCCGCTCGAGCAGCGCGTCGTTCGTCGCGTAGTTCGCGCTGACCCCGCCGCCGTACTCGTCCATGATCTTCTCGAGGCGGTGGAGCCCCTGGTCGGGGAACAGGAGGCCGGGCGAGACCGCGCCGCGGGTGATCTTCGGCCGGTCCTCGACGAAGCGGACGAGCGGGGCGAAGATCTCGGTCCGCAGCCGCTCGACCTCCTCGACCGCCACCGGGACCGGGCCGGGGTGGTCGGCGAGGAACCGGACCGCGCCCTTCGCCGCGAGGCGGCCCTCGGTGAACGAGCCGCTCGAGAACTTGTGCGCCGAACCCCCGATCGTGTCGCCGGCCCCGAAGAGGCCCGCGATCGTCGTCATCCGGTTGTACCCCCACCGGTACTCCGGCGGCGCGACGTCGTCCGGCCCGCTCGCCCACGCGCCCGCGCAGACCGCGTGGGAGCCGAGGAGGTACGGCTCGGAGAGGATCAGCTCGGACGGGTCGGTCTTGGGATCGATCCCCTGGGCGGCCCAGGTGACCGCTTGGCCGACCGTCATGTTGAGGAACGCCCCCCACGCCGCGTTCTCCTTCTCGGGGGTGTCGATCACGCGCTCGGTGTGGATGAGGATCGGGCCCCGGCCCTCCTGGATCTCGCGGAGCATGAGGTCGTTCCGCAGGCACGTGGGCAGCGGCTTCGCGTCGGCGTAGGCGCCCACGCGCTCGCGCAGCTCGGCGCGCCGCGTGACCTCGTAGTTCTCGCCCGCGGCGTTCGTCGCGACCGCCTTGAGGTACAGGAAGAACGCGCCGACGGGGCCGTACCCGTCCTTGAACCGGGTCACGACGAGGCGGTTCTCCATCTGGGTCATCTCGGCCCCGACGCGGATCAGGAGCGCGTAGGCGGAGCCGGTCGACCAGGGAGGGTACCACGTGCGGCCCCAGCCCTCGCCGGCGGACCGCGGCCGGAAGAGGTGCGACGCGCCGCCGGCGGCGACGATCACGACCCGTGCGCGGTAGACCCGGTACGACCCGTCCCGCACCGAGAAGCCGACCGCGCCCGCGATCCGGCGCGGGTCGTCCGCGCTCGGCAGAAGGTGCGTGATGATCACGTGCTCGTCGACCTGGGACGCGGCCGCCCGTGCCGCCTCCGCGATGATCGGCTTGTACGACTCGCCGTGGATCATCACCTGCCAGCGGCCCTCGCGGATGTACTTCCCCGAGGGATCGGTGAAGATCGGGAGCCCCCACTCCTCGAACAGGTGGACCGAGGAGTCGACGTGCCGCGCGATGTCGAAGACGAGGTCCTCCCGGGAGAGCCCCATCAGGTCGTTGCGGACATACCGGACGAAGTCCTCGGGGCGGTTCTCCCCCCAGCGCATCCCCATGTAGCAGTTGATCGCGCTCAGCCCCTGCGCGACCGCTCCGCTGCGCTCGATCGCCGCCTTCTCGACGAGGACGATCTTCAAGTCCCGCCCCCAGTACCGGGCCTCGAACGCCGCCCCGCAGCCGGCGAAGCCGCCGCCGACGATCAGGACGTCACAGTCCACGATGCGGGGCGCGTTCGGGAGCCCGTCGTCCATGCCGGCCCCGCGTGAGGCTCACGAAACGGGCGTTAAGGGGAGGGTCGGCAGCTCGTCGACCGCGAGGTAGTCCGGCTCGAACGAGAGCAGCGGGCCCGCGAGCGCCCCCGCGGCCGGCGGGGGTTCGGTCGCGGGCGACGCGGTCGATCCCCACTTCCGCCGGCGGGTCGGGAACGAGAACTCCTTCACGGTGCCGTCGCGCATCCGCACGGTCCAGTAGATCCGCTCGGGCGTGCGGTTCGGCACGACCCGGTGGCCGAGCGGAGCGAAGTCGGCGTAGCCGCGCACCTCGATCGCTCCCTCGGGGCACGCCTTCACGCACGCGAAGCACTCCCAACACATCGCGGGCTCGACGTTGTACGCGCGGCCCTGCGCCGGATCGATGTGCATGATGTCCGAGGGGCAGATGTCGACGCACTGCATGCAGCCCTTGCACTTCTCCGGCAGCACGTAGGTCGGCAACGATCCTCCCCGACGGATGGACCCGGGCGGCGACCCTTGTACGCAAGAAAAGGATTGCCCCTCGATCGTACCGCGCGGGCGGGCCCCCCGCTCGGGGGTGGTCTCACGCGGGTCGGATCGCCGCCGCGACGCGGGCGGCGAGCTCGCCGGAAACCTCGGGGAGGCCGTGCGCGCAGCGGGCGTGGTCCCGGAACCGGGACTGGACCTCGTCGGCCGACGCCGCGCGGAGCGACCATTCGCACGCGTAGCCCACGTCGCGGCAGGAGAACGCGCGGGGGCCCTCGTCGATCGCACCGGTCATGGCGACGCCACCGTGAACCGCCGTCGGATATGATGGGGGGTCTCGAGCTCGTCGACCACGGCCACGGCGAAGTCCTCGGCGGAGATCCGGCTCTCCCCGTGGGCGTCCGTGAGCAGCTGGTCGCCGCCCGCGCGGTAGTGCCCGCTGCGCGCGCCGGGTTCGATCTGCGCCGCGGGGGCGATCACGGTCCACTCGAGCTCGGGCTCGTCGCGATACACCGCGAGCGCCGCCCGGTGCGCTTCGGCGAGCGGCTTCCAAGCGGCCGGGAACTCCGAAGTGTCCATCAGCTCGACTCCCGGGCGGACCTCGAGGCTGCCCGCGCCGCCCACGACCACGAGGCGCGGGACGCCGGCCCGCTTGAGTCCGGCGATCAGGCCCCGGGCCGAGGAGAGGAGCACGGACGGGTCCTGCCCCGGACCCGGACCGATCGCGGAGACGACCGCGTCCGCCCCCCGCACCGCTTCGGTGACGCTCGCGGCGTTCGTCGTCTCGGCCGCCGCGGATCCGGTGCCCGCCACGATCGGCCTCGGCTTGGACCCCGCGTGGTCCACCACCCGAACGGTGTGCCCGCGCCGGACGAGCTCGGTCGTGATCCGCGATCCGATCATCCCGCGCCCGCCGAACACTGCCACGCGCATGCTTGCCGGCCGAGGGCTCCGAGGTCGCCGGAGGTATTTGATGGCCATCGGGGCCGTGCCGCGCAACCGATGCGAAGCGCGGAGCAGTCGGACCTCGGGAGCAGCGCCGACCTTCGCGGTGCCACGGCTCGACCGCGCGTCCCGAAAGTACATCTGGGCCATCGGACCTTCCGGACGCACCGGTGACGCTCCCCGAAGGCGACCCA
>JASHQY010000005.1 GCA_030038885.1 Thermoplasmata archaeon
CGCGGTGGCCCGCGGCGCGGGCCTCTCGGCCGCGGGCCGACGGCGCGACGGCGATCGGATCCGCCGCGGGGACATCGTCCTGCGGCTCGGGGGCGACGCCCGGCGGATCCTCGCCGCCGAGCGGACGGTCCTGAACCTCCTGATGCACGCGAGCGGCGTCGCGAGCGCGACCGCTCGGGCCGTGCGCGCCGCCCGCGGCGGCCCCCGCCCGCTCGAGGTCTGGGGGACGCGCAAGACCCTGCCCGGGCTGCGGGACCTCGAGAAGGCGGCGATCGCCCACGGCGGGGGGGTCCCGCACCGCCGCGACCTCGCGGACGGCCTCCTCGTGAAGACGAACCACCTCGCGCTCGTCGGGGTCGACGCGGCGGTCCGGCGGGCGCGCTCCGCCGCCCGCCCCGGCGAGCGGGTCGAGGTCGAGGTCCGCACCGCGGCCGAGGCCCTCTCCGCCGCACGGGCGGGTGCCGACGCGCTCCTGATCGACAACGCCTCGCCCCGCCGCGCCCGGGGGATCGTCCGCGCGCTCGAGCGCGCGCACCTGCGCCGCGGGCGGTGGATCGAGCTCTCCGGAGGGATCACGCCGGAGTCGATCCGGCGCTACCGGGGCGTCGGCGCCGACGCGGCGAGCCTCGGGGCGCTGACCCACTCGGCGCCCGCGCTGCCGTTCCACCTCGAGCTCCGCCCCGCCTCCTTTTAGCCCCCGGCGGAACTAGAACCCCGAGGTCCTCCGATGTCGCTCGCGGCCGAGGTCGCCCAGCTCAAGGAGGAGCGCCACGCGGTCCTCCTCGCGCACAACTACCAGCGGCCGGAGGTGCAGGACGTCGCGGACTACGTCGGGGACTCGCTCTACCTCTCCCGGAAGGCTCGCGAGACCGACCGTCCGGTGATCGTGTTCGCGGGGGTCCGGTTCATGGCGGAGACCGCGAAGATCCTGAACCCGACGCGCACGGTCCTCCTGCCCGACCTCAAGGCGGGCTGCGGTCTCGCCGACGCGATCACGGCCGAGCAGCTGCGCGACTGGAAGGCCGAGCACCCGGGCGCGGCCGTGGTCGCGTACATCAACACCTCCGCGGACGTGAAGGCGGAGGCCGACTACTGCTGCACGAGCTCGAACGCGGTCCAGGTCGTCGAAGGGATCCCGGCGGACCGGGAGATCCTGTTCCTCCCGGACATGTTCCTCGGCGACTACGTGCGCCGCCGGACCGGCCGCGCGATGCACCTGTGGGTCGGCGACTGCCCGGTGCACGCGAGGATGCGGCCCGAAGACCTCGACCGCGCGCGTCGCGCGCATCCGGGGGCTCCGATCGTCGCCCACCCGGAGTGCGGCTGCGCGAGCCGGGCGCTCCCGAACGTCGACCGGGTCCTCTCGACCGACGGCATGGTGCGGTTCGCGGAGGAGACCCGGGCTCCCGAGGTCCTGGTCGCGACCGAGGTCGGGATCCTGCACCGGATGCGCCGGCTGAACCCGACGACGCGGTTCGTGCCGCTCGACGAGGGGACGGTCTGCCCGTTCATGAAGGAGATCGACCTCGAGGACGTCCGCGACTCCCTCGCCGAGAACCGGTTCGTCATCGACGTGCCGGAAGCGACGGCGGCCCGCGCGCGCCGGGTGCTCGAGCGGATGGTCGCGGCGTGAGCGCGGGCCCACGCGCCCACTGGGCGTCGCCCGCGGTCCCCCGGTGACGGAGCGATGCCGCGGGCGAAGGTCCTCGACTGGCTGCTCGCGGAGGACCAGCCCTCCGTCCGCTACCGGACGCTGACCGAGCTCCTCGGCCGCCCCGAGAGCGACCCCGACGTCCGGGCGACGAAGGCCCGGATCCCCGAGGTCGGATGGGCGGCCGAGCTCCTCGCGCGGCGCGACCCGGCGGGCTGGTGGCTCCGCGGGGAGAGCCTCTACACGCCGAAGTACGTCGCGACGAACTGGAACCTGCTCGCGCTCTCGGACCTGGGGGCGACGCGCGCGATCCCCGCCGTGCGCGCGTCGGCCGAGCTGTGGATGCGCCGCTCCCCGCTGAAGGGCGGCGGCGTCGGCGGGAACTCGAAGGGGAAGGGCCACCTCTGCTACACCGGCAACATGGCGCGGGCGCTGATCCGCTTCGGCTACGGGGACGACCCGCGGGTCCGCGCGGCGCTCGACTGGCTCGCCGCGACCGCGCACCCGAAGGGCGGCTGGTCGTGCTGGTCGTTCGGCGACGGGCCGGCCACCGGGCGGAACCTCGACTCGTGGGAGGGCCTGAGCGCCCTCGCCGCGTGCCCGCGGCCCCGGCGGAGCGCGGCGATGCAGCGGGCGGTGGAGGCGGGCGCGGAGTACTACCTCGAGCGGGAGCTGCACCGCCAGGGTCCCCGGTACGCCCCGTGGTACCGGTTCCACTGGCCGGTGCACTACTACTACGACCTCCTGGTGGGCCTCGATCTGCTCACGTCCCTCGGCTACGGGTCGGACCGGCGGCTCGGGTTCGCGCTCCGCCTCCTCGCGAGGAAGCGGCGCCCCGACGGGCGCTGGAACCTGGACGCGGTCCACCCGGACGTGGCCGGCGCGACCGCCGAGTGGTTCCGCCGGCATCCGCCGACCCCGCTCCGTCTCGAGCGGCCGGGCGCCCCGAGCAAGCTCCTCACGCTCACCGCCCTCCGGGTGGAGGCCCGGGTCGCGGCCGGGGGCGGCGCCTAGAAGTGGGGCACGACCGGGCCCAGCTGGTGGAGCCAGAGCTCGTAGGTGCCGGCGAACAGGATCAGCGCGCCGAGGAAGACGACCGCGATCGCGAGCCCCGACGGCTTCCGCGTGAGGTAGAACGTCGGGCTCAACGGGTTGAGCCGGGTCGCGAGCAGCGACCCGGACGAGCACAAGAGGACGATCCCCAGGAGCGCCGGCACGATCAGGGCGTACGTCCCGAGGTAGAGCCCCGCGAGCACGATCACGATCGCGACCGGGACCGCCGCGTTCGAGCGGCGGACCTCGAGCTCCTCCGGTCGGACGACCCGGGACCGGGTGCGGTACGGTCGCGCGACGGACATGACCCCCCGCTCGCGGCCGGTCCTACATGAAACGGCCGGTCCACGGGAAAGCGGGGGACCCCGGGTGGACCAAAACCTCCTTAAGGGACCCCCCGCGAGGCGGGTCCGGCCCTGCCGTCGGCCCCCGACGCTAGACGAAAGAATATGAACCCGACCGGGGTGGTCGCCTTCGTGAACGACCCGCCCCCCCGACCGTTCCGCAACGGAACCGCCCCGCGGGAGGCCGCCGTGCCGTCGCCGGGCGCCCTCGCTCCGTCGGGGCCGACCGTCGCCCCCCACCGCTGGCCGGAGCCCCCGGTGCTGCGGTCCGACCCGCTCACGGCGCCCCGCGCGTGCGTCAACTGCGCGTCCCCGGTCGGCTCCTCGCTCTCGACCCCCCGCTGCTGGGGCTGCGGCCGGGCGCTGTGCACCGACTGCTACTGGCGCCACGGGCTCGTCCCGTCGGCGCACCTGTGCACGAGCTGCCTCGTCACCTCGCCGCACGGCCCCGAGACGCTGTCGGGTGGCTACGCGACCGCGCCGCGGACCGGGTTCACGCCCGCCGCCGCGCCGCCCCGCTCCGGGTGAACCCCGCCGCGTCGGCGGCCCCGAGCACGTCGTGCGGACCGGCGCCGGCCCGTCGGGCGAACCCGAGCGCGACCGCGGACGTGGGGTCGCCGTCCGGGAGGTCGACCCCGGTCGGCACGACGAGGCGGACCCCGCTCGTCCGCGCGCTCCGCGCGCCGGTGGAGTCGAGCCGCTCGCTCCCCGGCCCGACCTCGATCGCGGCGTGGTGCGCGCCGGCCCAGGCGACCCAGCGACGGGCCCCCTCGTCGCCCCCGACGTGCGCGACGATCGCGACCGGCGGTCCGCCGGGGGATGCTTCGGGGGGGTTCGCGGAGGCCGCCGGAGGGCGAACGATCACGTAGTCGGGGCGCCCGGCGAGCGCGTCGGGCGGGCCGCCGGCCGGTCCGACCTCGACCGCCCGTCCGAGCGCGAGCCCCGGGACGCGGACCGACGCGAGGCGGTCGAGCGCGGCCTTCGGGAGCGCCGGGCCCGGCCCGTCCACCGCCGCGCTCGCGACGACGATCCCGAGATACCCGAGCTTCCGGGCCCGGGCGGCCGCGACGACCCGATCCACGTCCCGGACCCCCGCGTCCGGGGGGAGGTGGACGTGGAACTCGGCCGTGAGGTCCGTCCGCTCGACGAGCGGAGGGAGCGGTCCCTTCGCGGCGGCGTCGATCTCGCCGCGGTCCTCCCGCAGCTCGGGCGGGATCCACGCGAGGTCGAGCGCCCCGTACACCTCAGCCTCGGTCCGCCCGCCGATCCGCGCCTCGCCCCGGAAGACGCCGTACTCGTTGATCTTCAGACCGCGGTCGCGGGCGAGCGAGCGGAGGTGCACGTTGTGGTCCTTCGACCCGGTGAAGTACTGCCACGCCGCGCCGAACGCCGCCGGCTCGACGACCCGCAGGTCGACCTGGAGGCCCGAGGCCAGGACGACCGTCTCCTTCGTCGCGCCGCGCAGGCGCACTTCCCGGACCTCGGGCAGGCGGCCGAACGCGTCGAACACCCGCTCCGGATCGGCCGACGTGACGAGCACGTCGAGGTCGCCGACCGTCTCGCGGCCGCGACGGAAGCTGCCGGCAATCTCGATCTGCTCGATCCCCCCCGCGGCCCGCAGGCCCGCGACGAGGCGCTCCGCGATCGGGTAGGCCGCCGCGATCGGGATCCGCGCGCCGGCGGACGGGCCCGCGGCCGCGAGCGCGGCGCGGATCTGCTCGACCTTCTTCGGTCCGAACCCCGCGACGCCGGTGAGCCGGCCGGCCCGGATCGCGTCGGCGAGCTCCGCCGGACCCTCGACGCCGAGCTCGAGCCAGAACCGCCGCGCGGTCTTCGGGCCGAGCCCGGGGACCCGCAGGAGCTCGAGGATCCCGGGCGGGACCTCCCGGCGGAGCCGGTCCCGGTAGTCGAGGCGGCCGGTCGCGAGGAACTCGCGGAGCTTCTCCGCGATCGCGTCCCCGACGCCGGGGATCGTCCTTAGTTCGCCGCGGGCCGCGACGTGCGCGAGGTCCTCGGTCAGGCTCTCGATCGACCGGGAGGCCCGACGGTAGGCCTCGGGCTTGAACCGCTCCCCGAGGACGTCGAGGATGTCGGCGATCTCCCGGAGCAGCTCCGCGGCCTCCGCGTTGGTCGGCATCCGGCCCCCGGGGAGGCGTGCGGGCGCTTAGGGGCTCCGCCGGCTCACGGCGCGAGCCCGGCCCCCGCGTCCAGCCACGCGAGCCGGCGATGGGCGCGGAACCCCGCCCGCGCGTAGATCGCTCGCGCGGCCGGGCGGTCCTCCCGCACGTAGAGGCCCACGGTCGCTCCGGAGGCGCGGGCGGCGGCGAGCGCCGCGCGCACGAGCGCGAGGCCGTGCCCCCACCCCCGGGCGGCCGGCGCGACGTACACCCCGCCGAGGATCCAGACCGAGGGGAGCGTCGCGGTCGCGCGGGCCACTCCGCGCAACCGCCCGTCCTCGAACGCGCCCCAGACGACCTCCCGATCGAGGTCCATCGACGGGTACTCGGACGCGACCGGCTCCTCCTCCCCCGCCGTCAGCGCGGTGAGCGCCGGACGGTCGGCGCCGGTCAGGCGGCGCGTCCGCTCATCGGTGGGGGGGCCCGCGCTCCGGCCCGCGGGCGGCGCGACGAGCATCCGGACCGGGTAGCTCACGAGCGGTCCGCGGACCCGCTCGACCTCGGCCCGGACCTCTTCCGGCGCCACGACGACGAGCGGCCGGGGCGGAAGCTCGCCCGCGAGCTCCCGGACCTCGCCCGCCGCTCCGAACCAGTGCACGACGACCGCGGCGCGCCCGCGCCAGACGAGCAGGTAGCCGGTGGTCGTATCGTCGCGCCGGACCGAGACGAAGTGGACCCGGTCGGGGAACCGCTCCAGGTCCCAGAGCGCGTAGGCGTGCGCGACCGGGTCCTCGGCCGCCGCCCGGTCGAGCCAGCGGCGGTCGATCGTCGGGCCCACGGTGATGCCGCCCCCCGCCATCGCCCGTCCATCGGATCGGCGTAGTTATCGCTGCGCGCTCCCGGGGCGCCGAGCAAGCGTAAATCCACCGCGGAGGTCCGCCGGGGGATGCGCGCGCACCACCCGACCCCCGAGCTGCCGCGCCATCTGGAGCAGCTCTACGAGCGCTTCCCGTTCGACCGGTCGTTCGCGGACGACCCGATCTCGACGATCCGTCCGCTCGCGACGGACCCGCGGCGGGGGGAGGTCGCGGCGATCCTCGGCGCGACGCTCGCGATCGGGAACACGACCGCGATCCGGGGAGCGATCGCGCGGGTCGCCGGGCTCGCCGGTGGGGACGTCGCGTGGTTCGTCGATCCCGCCCACGCGCGGGAGCGCGCGCGGCGGCTCGCGGGCTTCCGCCACCGGTGGATCCGGGGCGACCAGGTCGACCACCTCTTCCGCGTCCTCACGGACCACTACGCTCGGCACGCCTCGCTCGAGGAGGCGTTCGTCGCCGGGTGGTCGACCGGCGGGTTCCCCGGCGGGCTGGACCGGCTCGCGGCGGTCCTCCGCGGGGTCGGCCGCTCGGCCGCGATCGGACGTCCCCCGCCCGGGTACCGCGCGCTCTTCCCGAGC
Organism: Thermoplasmata archaeon; assembly: GCA_030038885.1. GTDB lineage: Archaea > Thermoplasmatota > Thermoplasmata > Lutacidiplasmatales > UBA184 > Lutacidiplasma. The sequence goes on from JASHQY010000005.1 coordinate 6,622, forward strand.
CCGATCGACCGGTCCGCGAGCCCGTGCAAGCGCTTGACGCTCTTCGTCCGCTGGATGGTCCGCTCCCGCTACCCCGACCTCGGGTACTGGACCCACGTCCCGACCGGGGAGCTCAAGGTCCCGCTCGACCAGCACGTCTACTGGATCGCGTACCATCTCGGCCTGACCGCGCGCAAGAGCCGCTCGTGGGCCGCGGTCGAGGAGGTCAGCGAGGCGCTGCGCCGCATCGATCCGATCGACCCGGTGAAGTACGACTTCGTCCTCTGCCACACCGGGATCTCGGGCGATTGCCCCAAGGAGCGGGATCTCGCGGTCTGCGGCCCGTGCTCGGTCCGCCCCGACTGCCGGCTCTGGCGCGGCCGCCCGGTGGCCGCATGAGCGGGCCGCCCGGCCCGCTGCGGATCGACGCCGGCCTGCTCGTCCGGTTCCGCGAGGCGGGTCGCCGCATCGCCTGGCGGCCCGCGCCGCGGGGGGCGAAGCGGCCGTCCGGCCACCGCACCCGCATCGCGCACCTGCACGACGAGGAGGCGCGCGTCGACGAGTGGGGCACGGGGCCCCGGACCGGGATCGCGGTCGACTCCGGCCCGCTCGGGGCGCTCGTCCTCCTGCTCGAGATCGATCGGCGGGGTCCGCCGACCGCGCTGGGGGCGGAGAGCGCCGGGCGGGACGCCGCGTTCCGCTCGGGAGCGATCGTGGCCGCGTGGGGCGAGGTCGCGGTGCCGATCGATGCGCGGCCGCGGCTCGAGGACCTGGTCGACCTCGCGCGCTACGCGCTCGCGTGAGCCGGCGCGTGAATAGTTATATAGTCGAATGATTAGTCATTCGAATACTTCGGAGTCCTCATGGTCGCCGCCGCCGCTCTGCTCCGTCCCGCCTCGCCGGACGTGGAGGCGCTCGTGCGCTCGATCCACGACGTGACGCGCGCGGTGCTCCACCGGGCGCACCCGGCGCTCGAGGCCGAGGGCCTCTCGATGGGCCAGTTCTGGGCGCTCCACCTCGTCTCGAGCCTCGGGTCGGCCCGGGTCAGCCTCGTCGCGCAGCACCTCGCGGTCTCGGCCCCGACGCTCTGCGCGAAGGTCGACGAACTCGAGCGCGCCGGGCTCCTCGCCCGGCACCGCTCCGAGCGGGACCACCGCGTGGTCGAGCTCTCCCTGACCCCGAAGGGCCGCCGGGTCGAGGCGCGCCTGTGGCGCCGGATCTCGACGATCGTGCGCTCGGCCGCCGGCGACCTCCCCGCCGCCGACGTCGCGACGTCGGTGCGGGTCTTCCGCGCGCTGAGCCGCCAGCTCGACGCGGCCCCCGTGCGGCCCGGAGGCCTCGCGTGACCGCTGCGACCGGGGCCGCCCCCCGCGTCTACGACGAGCGGTACGCCTGGCGCGTGCTGCTGATCCTCGCCGGGATGGCGATCATGGTCACGTACGTCGAGACGATGGTCCTGCCGGCGTTCAGCAACTTCGAGTCGTTCTTCCACGTCACCGACTCGAGCACGATCGCCTGGATCCTCTCCGCGTACCTGCTCGTCGGCGTCGTCGTGACGCCGATCTTCGGCAAGCTCGGCGACATCTACGGCAAGAAGAGGATGCTCCTCGTCGCGATGGGCGTGTACGCGGTCGCGGTGAGCGTCGCCGGATTCACGCCCCAGATCGGCGCCGCGTTCGGCTGGAGCCGGCCGAACCAGATCTACGTCCTGATCGGCGTCCGCGCGATCCAGGGCGTCGGGATGGCGATGTTCCCGCTCGGGTTCGCGATGCTGCCCGAGATCTTCCCGCCGGCCCGGGTCGGCCAGTCCCAGGGGATCCTCTCGGGCATGTTCGCGACCGGCGCCGCCGCCGGACTGGTCGGGGGCGGCTGGATCGCCCAGACGTACGGCTGGCAGCTGACCTACCACACCGTGATCCCGGCCGCGGTCGTCGTGTTCGTCCTCGCGGCCGTGTTCGTCCGCGAGTCGACGATCCGGCTCGCGCGCACGATCGATTTCCCCGGCGTCGCGACCCTCGGGCTCGGGCTCACGTTCCTGATGCTCGCGATCACCGAGGGCGCGTACTGGGGCTGGACGGCCCTCGCGGCGGTCCGCGTCGGCGCCCTGCCGTGGGGCGTGCCGGAGTTCTTCGGGCTCGCGGCGATCGCGTTCGCGCTGTTCTTCTGGTGGGAGCCCCGGGCGCCGAGCCCGATCGTCTCGTTCCAGTCGCTCAAGGAGCGGAACATCTGGGTGTCGAACGTCAATGGGGTGCTGGTCGGCATGACGATGTTCCTCCTGTTCACCGTGCTGATCATCCTCGGCGAGTACCCCGCGCCCGGCTTCGGCCTGAAGGAGCTCGACGCCGCGCTGATCTTCATCCCGGCGGTCCTCAGCATGATGGTCACCGGCCCGTTCCTCGGCCGGGCGATCAGCCGCTACGGCCCGAAGCCGGTGATGATCCTCGGCTTCGCGCTGATCTTCGCGGGAGCGCTCGGGCTGATCGTCTTCAACCGGACCCCCGATGAGATCGGCGCGATCGCGGTCCCGATCATGGTCGGGAACGTCGCGGTCCTGATCTCGATGTCGAACATCATCGTCCTCTCGGTCGACCCCCGGACGATGGGGGTCCAGACCGGCATGAACCAGACGTTCCGGAACCTCGGCTCCGCGATCGGGCCGGTCCTCGTCACGTCGATCCTCGCGAGCTACGCGTTCACGATCCCGACCCCAGTGGGGCCGTTCCAGAACTACCACCTGGGGGGCTACGTCGCGGTCTTCGTCCTCACCGCGGCGGTCGGCCTCGCGGGGGCGGTCTGTGCGCTCGCCCTGCGGAACTTCCGCTTCCTCGCCGACGGGACCCGCGCGGGCCAGGCGAGCCCGGCCCCCGAGGTCTCGGTCGAGGAGCCCCCCGCGCCGGCGGTGACGACCAGCCGGCCGTAGGGCCGCCTACGAGCAGCCGCTGGTCGCACCGCAGACCGTGCACGCGTAGCACGTGCCCGACCGGACCATGATCCCGCCGCAGATCGCGCACGACGGGGAGTCCTCGCTGACCCCGCCCGGCTCGGCCGAGAACGTGTCGAGCGCGCGGGTCTCGAACTTCACGGTCTGGCTCGGGGCCGCCGGCTTCGCCGGCGGCGGGGCGGCGTGCCCGTTCCCGTTGCCGTTCCCCTCGGGCGGGCCCTCGAGCCCGATCGCCCGGCGCTCGTCCTCGCTGAGGAACTCGAGCGCGAGCCAGCGCGCGACGTAGTCCGGGATCGACTTCGCGAAGCGGATCTTCGGGTTGTTGGTCGCGCCGGCGGGCTCGAACCGAAGGTGCGCGAGCTTCCGCACGAGGTCCTTCAGCGGCACCCCGTGCTGGAGCGCCATCGACATCGAGATCCCGAGCGAGTCCATCAGGCCGTTGACGGTCGAGCCCTCCTTCGTGACGCGGAAGAAGACCTCGCCGACGCGGCCGTCGGGGTAGAGCCCGACCGTGACGTAGCCGTCGTGGCCCCCGACCGAGAAGTGGTGCGTCAGCGCCTCCCGCTCGTCCGGCAGGCGCTCGCGGGTCGGGCCGTGCGGCCCGCCGGGGGCCCCGGCCCGCCCTTTCCCGGTCTCGAACGGCTGGCTCGCCTTGCAGCCGTCGCGGTAGAGCGCGACCGACTTGATGCCGTGGCGCCACGCCTCGAGGTAGATCTTCTCGATGTCCTCGACCGTCGCCTCGTTCGGGAGGTTGATCGTCTTGGACGCCCCGCCGGAGAGGAACGGCTGGACCGCGGCGAGCATCAGGAGGTGGCCCATCGGCGGGATCGTCCGCGAGCCCCCCGGCGGGGCGAGCGCGCAGTCGAAGACCGGGAGGTCCTCGGCGGCGAGGCCGGGCGCCCCCTCGATCGCGCCGGTCTTCTCGACGTGCTGCGCGATCTCCCGGATCTCCTCCGGGGTGTAGCCGAGGCTCGCGAGGCCGTCCGGCACCGTGCGGTTGACCATCCGCAGGACGCCACCGCCGACCAGGTTCTTGGTCTTGACCAGCGAGAGCTCGGGCTCGAGGCCGAGCGTGTCGCATCCCATCAGGAGGCCGATCGTCCCGGTCGGGGCGATCACGGAGATCTGCGCGTTGCGGTAGCCCCAGAGCTCGCCGGCCTTCGCGGTGTCGTGCCATCGGTCGACCGCGGCCTGGACGAGGCCGGTGAGGCGCGGGTCGGTGATCGGGATCTGCTCGGCGGCCTTCGCGTGCTTGCCCATCACGCGGAGCATCGGGGCCCGGTTCTTCTCGAACCCGGCGAACGGACCGACGCGCTTCGCGATCTCGCTCGACATGTGGTAGCCTTCGGCCGAGAGGAACGCCGAGACCGCGCCGGCGAGGGTGCGGCCCGCGTCCGAGTCGTACGCGAGGCCGTAGTGCATCAGCAGCGAGCCCAGGTTCGCGTAGCCGAGGCCGAGCGGCCGGAAGTCGTGGGAGTTCTGGGCGATCGGGGCCGTCGGGTAGCTCGACGCGTCCACGAGGATCTCCATCGCGAGGATCATCGTGCGGATCGCCTGCCGGTAGAGCTCGACGTCGAGGGCGCCCTTCGGGTCGAGGAACTTCATCAGGTTGATCGACGCGAGGTTGCACGCCGAGTCGTCGAGGAACAGGTACTCGCTGCACGGGTTCGAGGCGTTGATGCGGCCGGAGTTCGGCGAGGTGTGCCAGTCGTTCGTGACGTCGTCGAACTGCACGCCGGGATCGCCGCAGCGCCACGCGGCGTAGGCGAGCTTGCGCCAGAGATCGCGCGCCCGGTAGGTGCCCGCGACCGCGTGGTCGGTCCGGTTGACGGTCTTCCACTCGCCGTCCCGGATCACCGCCTCCATGAACGCGTCCGGGATGCGGACCGAGTGGTTCGCGTTCTGGTAGGCGATCGAGGCGTACGCGGAGTCGGGGTCGGTGCCGTCGAAGTTCGCCGAGTACCCCTCCCGGATCAGCGCGACCGCCTTGTCCTCCTCGCGCACCTTGCAGTCGATGAAGTCCGAGATGTCCGGGTGGTCCATGTTGAGGATCACCATCTTCGCCGCGCGGCGGGTCGTCCCGCCGGACTTGATGACGCCCGCGAGGGCGTCGAACGCCCGCATGAACGAGACCGGGCCGCTCGCGATGCCCCCGCCGGCGAGCCTCTCGTGGCTCCCGCGGAGGCTCGAGAGGTTCGAGCCGGTCCCGCTGCCGCCCTTGAAGAGCCGCCCCTCGCTGGTCGCGAGCGCGAGGATCGAGTCCATGTCGTCGGCGACCGACTGGATGAAGCACGCCGAGCACTGCGGCGGCTCCCGGACCCCGACGTTGAACCAGACGGGGCTGTTGAACGCCGCCATCTGCTGGACCATGAGGTAGGCGAGGCTCTCCTCGAGCGTCGTCGCCTCGTCGGCCGTGTCGAGGTAGCCGAGCTCGACGCCCTTCTGGGAGATCCAGTGGCACACGCGCCGGATCATCCCGTCGATCGCCGTCTCGCGGCGGCCCTGGATGATGCGGAAGTACTTCGACGCGGCGATGTTGACGCTCGTCTCCGACCACGAGACCGGGGCGCGGATCCCCTTCTGCTCGAAGATGACGGTCCCTTCGGCGTTCTTGATCACGGCGTCGTGGCTGCGCCACTGGACGGTGTCGAACGCGGTCTTGCCGCGGGGGACGAGGTGCGGGACGGGAATCGGTTCTCTTCCGAAACGGGCCGGCGGTCGGGGGGCCGCTTCCTCGGGAGACGACGCGGGACGCTTTCGTGCGATGGCCATTGAGGCTCACTCCTGGCGGAGGGCGCGACCGGGACGGTCCCGCTCGAGAGGGGATCACCGGGCCGGCCTATTCCACCCCCGGCCAGCTCGCGAAACGCCCCCGAAGAGGGGGCGTTCCCCGCCGGTCGGCGGTGCAACGGGACGCAACCGGTGCCGCTCGGGACACCCGTCGAGAACCTCCGGGTGGCGCCAAGCGTGCCGTGGTATAAGTGTAGTTGGTCGGAAACGTGCGCAGAACGCGCCGACGCGCGTCGCGCGAAGCGCACAAGCCGTTCCTCCGGAAGAAGGATAGCGTCGTTTCCTCGTCGGGGTGTGCGTCGGCGCGCGCCCGGACCCGTCCCCGCCCCCGTTCGGTGAGGCTATGCTCCCGAGCGGCTCGATCGGGCATGCACCGGGGCCTCGAGGTCGGGATCTACCTCCGTCCGGGGCTCGGCGACGACAACTTCGTCGCGGCGGCGCTCGGGAACCTCGCCGGCTTCGAGCTGCAGGCCGAGCGGAACGAACCGCTCGAGTGGCAGGTGCTTCGGGTCGAGGGCTCGGCGGGCCACCACTACCGGCTCGTCCTGCGCCACCCCGAGCGGATCCTCGACCTCGGGTTCCAGTCGCAGCTCGAGACGATCCTCCACCGGCTGTCGGACGAGTCGGTCGACGATCTCCGGGAGCGGCTGCGGCGCGCGGAGGCGGGCGGACTGCGTCCGGTGAAGCTGCGCACCGTCCGCGCCGAGGTCGACTACTGGCGCGACGACTTCTGGAACTGGCTGGGTTGAGCCCGACGCCGACGGCGTCCCCTCGTCGCCGCGGCCGGGGCGTCGCGGTGCTACGGTCCCGGGGCCTCACCGGCCGCTCGAAGGGGAGAGCGAGGGTCCGGGGCCGGTGTGACGGTCGGCGGGAGCGGCAGGAGCCGCATCGAGCACGGCATCACGCAGCCGCACTCCCCGCAGTAGAGCCCTTCGTCCGCGACCCACAGGAACGCGCCGCAGCGCTCGCACTTGCGCGGATCGTCGGGGTCGTTCCGGCACGGCATCGTTCGGGTCGATGGGGCCGGAGCCGGTCGGGCTATTTGCCGACTCGGCTCGACGCCCCGAGCCTTCGGGGCGAAAGGGAAGAGGGGGCCCTCCCGACGGAGGGTCCCCCGGAAAAGGTGCGCCCGTTCAGGCGTTCTTCATCTTCGCGCGGGAGACGAACCCCTTCTTGTCGAGGAAGTACATGTAGCCGTCCTGCCGCGTGACCTTCTCGGTGCCGACCCGCGCCTTCTTGCCGGACTTGTTCAGCTTCGTCGGCGTCTTCCACAGGTACCCGTCCTTGCCCAGGTAGTACAGGTAGCCCTTCTCGCGCTTGATCTGCTCCTTGCCCACTTTTTCGGCCATTTGGCGACCTCGACCGGCGAGAAAAGAAGGGGTCCTATTTAGATGTACTGACGGAGTTACGAGGGAGAAACGCGTTTTCCCTGACGATAAACCGCGACCGGAACCGCGTCGAAGCGGTAGCCGAGCTGGTCGACCGAACCGAACGAGAACACCGAGAAATCCGCGGGCGCCCCGGGGATGAGGCGACCGCGACCCGCGAGGCCACTCGCGTGCGCCGCGTTGACGGTCGCCGCGCTCAGCGCCTCGGCCGGGGAGAGCCGGCCGGCGTGGACCGCGAGCGCGAGGACGAGCGCCATCGACTCGACCCAGGTGTTCGGCGAGCAGTCGGAGCCGAGCGCCACCGGGACGCCGGCGTCGACCATCTCGCGCGCCGGGCTGCGCCGCCGGGGGGACGCCGCGAGCGCGGTCACCGGCAGGAGGACCGCTGTGACTCCCGCGGCCGCCAGCCGGCGTCGGTCGTCGGCCGTCGCGCACACCAGATGGTCCGCGGAGGTCGCCCGGAGCCGGGCCGCGAGCCGGGCGCCGCCCGACAGGACGAACTCCTCGGCGTGGATCTTGATCCCGAGCCCGAGCCCGAGCGCCGCCCGCAGGAGCCGCTCCGACTGCCGGACGGTGAAGAAGCCGGGCTCGCAGAAGACGTCGCAGAACCGTGCGAGTCCCTCGCGGGCGACGCTCGGCAGGACGTGCCCGACGAGCCGGTCGACGTAGGCGTCGGCCCGTCCCCGGTACTCCTCGGGGACCGCGTGCGCGCCGAGGAACGTCGGGACCAGCGAGACCCCGACGGAGCGCGCGAGGCGCGGGACCAGCCGCAGGAGCCGGAGCTCGCCCGGGAGGTCGAGCGCGTAGCCGGACTTCACCTCGACCGCGGTCGAGCCCCCGCTCGCCATCCGACGGAGGCGCGCGCCCGCCTCCCGCAGCAGCCGTCGGTCCGGGGCCGCGCGGGTCGCCCGCACGGTCGCGAGCAGGCCACCGCCGCGCCGGACGATCTCGGGGTAGCTCGCTCCCGCGACCTTGAGCGGCAGCTCGAACGCCCGGTCGCCGGCGAACAGGACGTGGGTGTGCGCGTCGACGAACCCCGGCACGACGACCCCTGCGTCGGCGGAGACGGTCGCGGCGCCCGGCGCGAGCCGCACGGCCCGTCCGCGGTGACGGGCCGGACCGATCCACGCGATCCGTCCGCCCGCGACCGCGATCGCGGCGTCGTGGACGAGGCTCAGCTCGCCCATCGCGGCGCCGGTGCGGGGGACCGCGCCGCGCGCGAGGGTCGCGACCTCCCGGACGTCCGTCACGAGGAGGTCGGCGCGGATCATGGCTGACGGACCAGCTCGTCCAGGAGGTCGCGCGCGGCGCGCGAGCCCGGGAACACCACCCGCGCCTCGTTCTCGAGCGGCTCGAGCTCCGGGTAGCGGGAGGAGAAGTGCGTGAGGAAGAGCGCGCGGACCTCGGCGCTCCGCGCAAGCTCCGCCGCCTGCCGGGCCGACGAATGGCCCCACGAGTTCGCCTCGGCCTCGATCTCCTGGCCGACCGTCGCCTCGTGGATGAGCAGGGTCGCGCGGTGCGCGAGCCGGCGCACGTCGTCCGACGGGCCGGTGTCCCCGGAGTACACGATCGAGCGCCCGGAGCGGGGCTCCCCCATCACGTCCGACGGATGCACGACGCGGTCCGCGACCCGCACGGCCTCCCCGGCCTCGAGCCGGCGGAAATCGGGCCCGTGGATCCCCAGCGCGCGGGCGCGCTCGGCGTCGAACCGCCCGCGCTTCGCCGCCTCGTCGATCCGATAGGCGATCGACGGGACCGGGTGCTCGGCGTGCGCGGTGCGCACCGTGTAGCCGTCGAGCTCGACCGATGCGCCCGGGGCGAGCGCGTGGACCTCGACCGGGAACCGCAGGGTGAAGTACCCCATCGCGAGCGCACGGCCGACCATCTCCTTCGCGTCCGGGGGCCCGTAGACGTCGAGCGGTTCGGTCCGGTGGTTGAGGCACATGCTCTGGATGAGTCCCGGGAGCCCGAGGAAGTGATCCCCGTGGAAGTGCGTGAGGAAGATCCGCCGCACGCGCATGAACGACGCGGACGACTGGAAGAACTGCCGCTGCGTCCCCTCGCCGCAGTCGAGGAGGACGAGCTCCCGCTCGAGGTCGAGCGCGATCGCGCTCGCGGACCGCTCCTTCGTCGGCCACGATCCCGCGGTCCCGAGGAACGTCACGCGCATCGGCGGGGCCACTCGCGGCCCGGCTAAAAGCCCGCGGGGCGTCGGGGGCCCCGGCCGGCCCCCGGTGGTCGAGGACAAAGTCCAAGAGGGGTGGGGAGGTCGGAACGACGATGGTCGACTGGGACCGGGTGGAACAGCTCCGGTCGAAGGGCTGGGACTGGGACCAGATCGCCGAGGATCCGAAGGTCGGCTTCCATCCCGACACCTCGGTGCACGACGCGGGCCGCGCACTCCGGGGGCTGTATCACCGCCAGCGCTCGCGCGAGGGTCGGAGAGGCGAGGGCGCGACCGAGCGCTCCTCCAAGCGGTTGGCGGCGGTGACCGAACGGATCTGGACCCTGCCGCGGATCGGGTACCTCGCGACGCCGATCCTCGGGGTATGGGCCGGGCTCGCGTACGTCGCCCCGTCGCCGGTCGGGATCCTGCTGCCGGCGATCCCCTGGCTCGCGATCGGACTCGCGGTCGCCGCGTTCGTGCTCTGCTTCGGGCTGCTCCGCAGCTCGGGCAAGCGGTGGACGCCGGTGTTCCGGACCTCGGTGATCACCGGCGTCATCCTGGGGCTGCTGATCGCCGGCCTCGTCGGACTCACGGGCTACCTCGCGTTCGGGTGTCCGTACCTCCCGCCCGCGACGACCCTCGCCGGGCAGCCGGCGGGGTGGGCGAAGGCGAGCGTGACGGCGTGGCAGCAGGACGGCAAGCCGATCGTCTACTTCTACGGGGCGAGCTGGTGCCCGTACTGCTCGGCCGGCAGCTGGACGATCTACAAGGCGCTCTCCGAGTTCGGGACGGTCACCGGGGCCAGCAACGCGTTAGGTTATTCGAGCCTGTCCGACGTCTACGCGGGCACGCCCGAGATCGTCCTGGGCTCTTCGGAGATCGGCTACTCCAGCACGACGATCACGTTCCTCGTGAACGAGGATCTGTCGGGGGTCGACGGCACGTTCCCCGGGACCAGCAACTGCTTCGAGCAGGCCTACGTCACGGCGTACTCGGGGAGCGCGATCCCGTTCCTCGTGATCAACGGCCAGTACATCCATGCCGGGACCCCGATCATCGACCCGTCCACGCTCACCGATTACAACTACGCCTCCTCCGGCACGAGCGGCGGCGCGGACACGGTCCTGAGCCAAGTGCAGAGCGAAAGCGGCGCCGCGTGGTCCGTGGTCCAATCCGAGGCCTGGTGGATCATGGCGTTCATCACGAAGGCGACCGGGGAATCCGTCTCGACCCTCGCCGCCGAGTACCACTGGTCGGCGGCGACGCAGTCCGCGGTCACCGGCTACGTCGCGCAGCTGTAGCCGACCGATGCGGACGCGCACGCTCCGGAGCGTCGTCTATCTCGCGGGGGGCATCGGGCTCATCCTCTCGGTCTTCGCCGCGCTCGAGGTCTACGACGCGTCGCTCTCGGGGCTGTGTTCCATCAACTCGTACGTCTCGTGCGGGGCCGTCCTCACGAGCGGCCACACGACCTTCGTCGGCCTCCCCGACTTCGCCTGGGGGATCGGGGGCTTCGTCGCGATCCTCGCCGCGGCCGGCCTGGCCGAGCAATCCCCGAGGGATCCGCGCCGCTCCTACGCCCTCCTCGGGATCACGTCGGCCGGCGTCGCGCTGGCGCTGTATCTCCTGACCGTCGAGGTGGGCGTGATCCACGCGCTCTGCCCGGTGTGCGCGGGCGCGTACGGGATGGGGGCCGTGACCTGGATCGGCGCGATCGAGCTCGCGCGCCGCGGGTGGCGGCGGACCCACGAGGACCGCACGGAGGCGGCGGATCCCGAGGGGGGTCCGTAGGTTCGGCCGTCGCCCCGGAGGAGCGAGGAGCCGTCCGTCGGGCCCTCCTCCGCCGGCCGGCGGAGCGTGACCCTATATACCCGACCTTTCTCGGCGGCGAGGGTCCTCCGATGGCGGCGCTTCCGACCGACTACGCGGATTGGGCCGCGCTCGCCGCCGGGATCGCGATCGCCGGCGGTCTGATCGGCACGGGGATGGCCCAGTCCGGGATCGGGGCCGCCGGCATGGGGATCATCGCGGAGAAGCCGGAGAAGTTCGGCCAGGTCCTGTTCTTCTTCGTCATTCCCGAGACGCTCTGGATCATCGGATTCGTCCTCGGCATCATCCTCCTGCTCGGGATCCTGCACGCCTAGGCGGGGCGGGACCCCATGAGCCTCGAGAGCCTCGTCGAGGAGATCCGCCAGCAGGCCGAGGCCGAACTGGCGGCGACGATCGCGCGCCAGCGCGCCGAAACGGCGAAGATCGTCGCCGAGCGCGACCGGCGGGTCGCCGAGATCCGGGCGGCCGGCCAGCGCGCGACCGAGACCGACGTCGCGCGCGAGCGCGCCCAGCGCGTCGCCGCGGCGAAGCTCCAGGCCCGCCAGCGGCTCTACGAGGCCCGCGAGCGACGGCTCGAGGACGGCCTCGCGGAGACCCGGGCGCTCCTCGCGGACTTCACGGCCTCGCCGGAGTACCCGGCGACCCTCAAGCGGATGGTCGAGGCCGCGACCGCGTCGCTCGGCCGCCCGGTGCGGATCTCGGGCCGCGCGGAGGACGCGGGGGTGCTCGCGAAGGCCGCGGGCAAGGCGTTCGATCCGACCCCCCGTCCGATCCTCGGCGGGGTCGTCGCCGAGACGGCCGACCAGAGCCGCCGCCTGAACCTCTCGTTCGACGAGCTCCTGCGCCTGCGCGAGGACCGGGTCCGCGAGCTGCTCGCCTAGGACGGTCGACCGTGGCCGCCTCCGCGTACGCGAGCGCCCTCGGCCGCCTGAAGCCGGAGTTCCCCGCGTTCCTCCCGAAGGAGACCTACGGCCCACTGACGGCGGCGAAGGACCCGAACGAGGTCGCGAAGCTCCTCGAGGGAACCCCGTACGGCCCCGACCTCCAGTCGGCCCGCGCCGCCTACCAGGGCGTCGCGCTCGTCGAGGTCGCGATCAACCGGACGTTCGTCCGCCGCAACCGCCACGCCTACGAGGCGACCCCGTTCGCCGGCCGCGGCGTGGTCGGTGCGTACCTGACCCGCTGGGACCTCCAGAACATCGAACTGATCCTCGCCGCGAAGGCGCAGGGCCGCGCGGTGACCGAGACCGAGGACCACCTGGTCTCGAGCCGCGAGATCCCGGCCGGGCTCTACGCGGGGGTCCTCACGCTCGACGACTTCCGCCAGCTCCTCGCGCAGCCGACGCTCGAGGCGGTCGCCGCCGCGCTGGTCCGGCACGGCTACGGCGCGACCGTGCTGCCGCTCGTCGAGGCGTTCCAGCGGACCCACGACATCTTCCCGATCCTCCACGCGCTCGACGCCGAGTACTACGCGCGCGTGCTCGCGGCGACGAAGTTCTTCCAGGGCGATGAGTGGGTCGTCCGCCAGTTCCTCGCGAGCGAGATCGACGTGCGGAACGCGCTCCTCCTCCTGAAGGGGAAGGCCGCCGACCTCCCGATGGACGAGGTCGCCGGCCGCTGGCTCGCGGGCGGCGCGCTCGCCGCCGCCCAGGTGCCGGACCTCTACGGGGTCCGCGCCGTGCCCGAGCTCGCCGACCGGCTCGCGGCCCGGTTCCCCACGGTCGGCGAGGGGACCGCCGAGTTCACCGAGGGCCAGAGCCTCACCGGCTACGAGGCGGCGCTCTCGCGGGACCGCGCGACGTCCGAGCTCCGCCGGCTGCGGACGTATCCGCTCTCGCTCGCGGTGATCTTCACGTACCTCCTCCTCGCGGAGGTCGAACGGGAGGACGTCCGCCGGATCGCGTTCGCGAAGCTCTACGGAATCCCGGCGGAGCGCCTCGCCCCGCTCCTGGTCGGCCCCCGCCTCTAGTCCGGCGGGGATCGAACGATCGCGCTCGGGGCTAGGCCGTCCGCGGTCACGCTGGACGCGGTGTGGGTGCGCGCGCCGCCGAACGGGTGGAACGGCCGGCCGTTCCCGGTGTAGAACTTCGAGAAGTACTCGACGAAGATCAGCCGCGCGCCCTGGATTCCGGGCTCGAAGACCCCGAGGATCACGTTGAACGACTGCCCGATCACGACGATCACGAGGCCGATCGCGATCCCGACGACCGCGCCGCCGGCGAACAGGCCGCCGGAGATGTCGTTGATCACGAGCGCGAGCACGACGCTCGCGAGGAGGATGCCGACGAGCCGCGTGTACGAGAGCACGTGGCTCAGCACCTCGATCAGCAGCATCATGCCGTTCTGGATCCCCTCGCCGCCGATCATCAGTCCGAGCCCGACGACGAGCGTGGCGATCGCGACCGAGAACGTGGGGTTCGCGAACGAGGCGCCCCGCGCGGTGAGCGGGCCGAGCGACTTCGCGCCGAGGACGCACAGGCCGAAGAACGCGAGCCCCCACGCGAAGAGGATCCCGCCGAACTTCCCGACCTCGCCGCGGCGGTGGTGGTGGAAGTGCTCCTTCAGGAGGCCGAAGAGGAACCCGAGGGTGACCATCCCGAGGCCGATGAACCCGGCGAGGAGGAGGAGGAGACCGACCTGGCGCAGGGGGTCGAACGGCGCGACGTAGCCGAGCGTGCGGTGGAGGAGCGGATACCCGAAGAACTCGTCGAAGTAGACCCCGAGCGCGATCGCGAGCGCGCAGCCGGGGATCAGCGCGTACGCGAGCTGGCGCATCCCCTGCGGGCCCATGATCCGCTTCACGAACTCCCGGCCGAACTTCGGGAGGTGCCGGGCACCGGGGAAGCCCGCGATCATCCAGAGGCAGATCACTAGGATCGTGAGCCCGTAGCCCCAGTCGCCGAGCATCAGCCCGAAGAACAGCGGGAAGGCGATCGCGAAGACGAGCGTCGGGTCCCACTCGTCCGCCTGGGGCAGCGAGTAGAAGCGGATGAAGAACTCGAAGCGCCGGATCCCGCGGGGATTCGACATCAGCGTCGGGGGCTCGTCGGTCGTCGGGACCGCGTAGAGGTAGGCCCGCCCCCCGGTCGCCGACTGGACGATCGCGTCGAGCCGCGCGACGTCCCGCAGCGGCACCCACGCCTCGAGCGCGAACGTCGTGCGCCCGGCCCCGAGCTTCGCGAGGATCTCGACCTTGCGGTTCTCGACCTGCAGCGCTTCGTCGATCGCGGCGACCGTCGGGTACCAGTCGCGCGCGACCGCTCCGAGCCGCTCGGCGATCGCGACCCGCCGGCGCAGGACCTCCTCGCGGCGGCCGTGCAGCCCCGCGAGCGCCTCGCTCGGGGTGCCCGTGAGCGCGAGGAGCGCCGCGAGGTGCACGCCCTCGGTCTGGGCGGCGCGGGCGAGCACGTCGGCCGAGCTCCGTCGCAGGCTCACGAGGAAGGCGCCCGATCCCGACGGATCGTCGAGGAACTGGGCGTCCGCGCTCGGCGGGAGGGCCGCGCGCAGCGCCGCGCCGGCCGCCGGGGTCCCCTCGCCGAAGAAGCTCGCGAAGCTCTGCCCGGAGAGGACCTCGAGCCGGTCGGGGTAGAACGAAAGCTTCTCGAGCAGGGCGATCCCCTCGTCGGTCGCCTGCTGCTCGGTGAGGAGCCGGTCGCTCTCGCGCGTGAGCTCGCCGAGCTCGGCATCGATCGGCACGGCCTTCGCCGCGGCGAGGATGTCGGCGAGGGAGTCGAACCGCCGGGGCGGGCCGACCGGTACCGCCGGCAGCGCGCTCTTCAGCCCGCGGAAGCGCAGCGCCTCGTCCCCGATCGCCCGCTGGGTCTCGGTGCCGCGTTCGGGCGCGAGCTCGGCGAGGGCCGCCGGCGACAGCGCCTCGATCTGGGCGATCCGGAGGTCGTGGAGGATCGTGAGGATCCGCTCGCGGTCGTCCTTCAGCCCGACGAGTCCGACCTTGGCCATCCGCTCGGGGCGCAGGACTCCCATCGCGGCCGCTCCGTCACTCCTTGCGGAACCCGGCGAGCACGACGGCGAGGATCGCGTCCTTTCGGTCGGTCGCCCGCTTCCCTTCCCCGCGGGCGGCGGTCTCGGCCGCGCGGGTCCCCTCCGCGAGGATCTCGGCCGCCGCGCGGTCCGCGTCGGTCCGTGCGGCCTCGATCGCCCGGGCGCGGTCGGCGTCCGCCGCGGCCTGCGCGGACTTCACCGCCGCCTCGCTCTCGGCCCGGAGCTGCTGGAGCGCCTCCTCCGCGGCCCCGCGGGCCGCGCGCAGCCTGAGCTCCCAGTCGGCCTCGGTCGCCTTCACGCGCTTGAGCGCGTCGATCGAGCCGAGGGGGACTCCGGGCGGGCTCGCGGCCGCCATCAGCGCGCTCCGTAGTACGCGGCCAGGAAGGCGAGGAGCCCGACGATCGCGGCGACCTTGACCGCGAGCGAGACGACCTGCGCGGTCCGGAACCGGCGGAGCGCGACGTCAGCTGCCAGCGGCATTCGCCTCCGCGGCCTCCATCTTCCGCTTGACGACCTTCAGCATGCTGAACGAGTCCCGTTCGAGCTCGTCGAACCGGAACTTGATGTACCGGACCGTTCCGAGGAGCCGCGGGATCAGGACGTTCTCGATCGCGCTCGCCCGCCGCTTCG
Source organism: Thermoplasmata archaeon (assembly GCA_030038885.1). Lineage (GTDB taxonomy): Archaea > Thermoplasmatota > Thermoplasmata > Lutacidiplasmatales > UBA184 > Lutacidiplasma. The sequence continues at coordinate 22,349 of JASHQY010000005.1, forward strand.
TCCGCTCGATCTCCTTGAGGAGGCGGCGGAGCGCGTTCTCCTTCTCCGCGATGTCGAGGACGACGGAGTAGATCCCCTGGAAGTGGCGGATCGACTCGTTGACCGACGTCGGGAGGTCGAGGAGCTCCGGGGCGGCGACCGGCCGGTACTCGCCCCGGTCGACCCGTGGGGTCCGCACGCCCATGACGTTCTTCGTCGCGACCTGGATCGGGAGGACGTCCGGCAGCAGCATCGAGATGCTCTCGAGCCGCGTCGGGCCCTCCATCATCTCGGCCAGGCGGATCGACTCGTAGCCCCGGGCGATCCGCGCGCGCAGATCGCCGCGCAGCTTCATCGCCTCCTTCGAGATCGCGAAGAACTCGACGATCAGCGCGGTTCGCTTGAGCTTCAACAGGTTGAGGCCCTTCCGTGCGACCACGATCCGTCGACGGGTCCGCAGGAGCTCGAGGCGGGTGGGGCGCACGGTTTCCGCGGGCACGTCGCGCTCTCCTCTCGCCCCTAGGTGAGCGAGCTCGGGTGGACGCGGTACTTCGCGACGAACTCGGGCTTGATCCGCTTCAGCTCCGCGTCCGGCAGGTCGGACAGGATGTCCCATCCGATCGCGAGGCTCTGGTCGATCGTTCGGTCCTCGTCGGCGCCCTGGTTGACGAACTGCGTCTCGAACCGGTCGGCCGCCTTCAGGTAGAGCCGGTCCACCGGGCTGAGCGACTCCTCGCCGACGATCGCGGAGAGGGCGCGCTGGTCCTTACCGGTCGCGTAGGTCGCGAACAGCTGGTCGGCGACGCCGCGGTGGTCCTCCCGGGTCCGGGCCTTGCCGATCCCCTGGTTCATGAGGCGCGAGAGCGACGGGAGCACGTCGATCGGGGGGTAGACGCCGCGGCGCTGGAGCTCGCGGCTCACGTAGATCTGGCCCTCGGTGATGTAGCCGGTGAGGTCGGGGATCGGGTGCGTGACGTCGTCCGCCGGCATCGTGAGGATCGGGAGCTGCGTGATCGAGCCCTTGCGGCCGTGGATCTTCCCCGCGCGCTCGTAGATCGTCGCGAGGTCGGTGTACATGTACCCCGGGTACCCGCGCCGTCCCGGCACCTCGTCCCGCGCCGCCGAGATCTCCCGGAGCGCCTCGCAGTAGTTCGTCATGTCGGTGAGGACGACCAGGACGTGGAGGTCGCGCTCGTAGGCGAGGAACTCCGCGGCGGTGAGCGCCATCCGGGGGGTGACGACCCGCTCCATCGACGGATCGGAGGAGAGGTTGAGGAAGACGACCGCGCGCTCGAGCGCCCCGGTCGACTGGAACTCCTTCAGGAAGAAGTTCGCCTCCTCGCTCGTGATCCCCATCGCCGCGAAGACGACCGCGAACCCCTCGCTCGAGTTCCGGAGCTTCGCCTGCCGGACGATCTGGGCGGCGATCTGGTTGTGCGGGAGGCCCGCGCCCGAGAAGATCGGGAGCTTCTGCCCCCGCACGAGCGTGTTCATCGCGTCGATCGTCGAGATCCCGGTCTGGATGAACTCGCTCGGTTCCTCGCGCGAGTAGGGGTTCATCGCGTTCCCGACGATCTCGAGCCGGGTCTCGCTCACGATCTTCGGCCCGCCGTCGCGCGGCTCGCCGAGCCCGTTGAAGACGCGGCCGAGGAGCTCGTCGGAGACGGGGAGCGTCGCGACCTCCCCGAGGAACTTCACGCTGGTCGCCTCGATGTTCATCCCCATCGTGGGGCCGAAGACCTGGACGATCGCGAGCCCCTTGCGCGAGTCGAGCACCTGACCCTGGCGGCGCTCGCCGCTCGGGAGGCTGATCTCGACGATCTCGCCGTACGCGGCGTTCGCGACGTCGCGGACGAACAGAAGCGGCCCCGTCACGCGGTCGACCGTGCGGTAGTCGACCGGGACGTCGGGGGTCGACGGGGCGGCCGGGGTCGCGCCCTTGGCCGCCATCGTCAGGCCCCCGCCGTCGCGGCGACCTGGCCGAGCGCCTGGCCCATCTCGGCCTCGAGCTGATCGAACTGGGGCTGAAGTTCCGCCTCGGGGATCCATTTCATCCGGGACAGCTTCGTCCGGACCGGCAGCCTCTGCAGCTGCGCGACCGTCGCGCCCTTCGCGATCGCCTCCTGCTCCCGGTCGCCGAACGCGAGGATCGCGCGCAGCATGCGATACTGCTTCTGGATCGACGAGTACGTGTCGACGTCGTCGTACGCGCTCTGCTGGAGGTAGTCCTCCCGGAGCATCCGCGCGACGTCGAGCACGGCCTTCTCCCGCTCGGGGAGCGCGTCGACCCCGACCAGCTGGACGATCTCCTGGAGCTCGGACTCCTTCTGCAGCACCTCGAGCGCCTTCTGCCGCAGCGGGACGAACTCCTTCGAGAGGTTCGCGCCGAACCACGGCTCGAGGTCGTTGATGTAGAGCGAGTAGCTCTGCAGCCAGTTGATCGACGGGAAGTGCCGGCGCGACGCGAGCGACGCGTCCAGAGCCCAGAAGACGCGTGCGACCCGGAGCGTGTTCTGACTCACGGGCTCGGACGTGTCGCCACCCGCCGGAGAGACCGCGCCGACGACCGAGACCGAACCCGTACGCTGGTCGGGAGAGAGCGTGACGACGCGGCCCGCGCGTTCGTAGAACTCGGCGATGCGGCGACCGAGGTATGCGGGGTATCCCTCCTCGCCGGGCATCTCTTCGAGCCGTCCCGAGATCTCGCGCATCGCCTCCGCCCACCGGCTCGTCGAGTCGGCCATGAGCGCGACGTCGTAGCCCATGTCGCGGTA
>JASHQY010000039.1 GCA_030038885.1 Thermoplasmata archaeon
CGAAGCCGGCATCATGGGCACGGCCCGGCACGCGGCCGACCTCGGGTTCCTGCCCCTCATCGTGGAGGACGGGGTCGGGGCGATGACGCCCGAAGGCAACGCGGCAGCGCTCGGCATCCTGAGGAACCTCTACGACGTTGAATCGTCCGCCTCCATCATCAACCGCCTCCCTCCCGCGTAGGGCCCCTGAGTCGATCCGAGCCGCGGCCCGCCCTCACTTCGCGGAGGCCTCCGCTCCGGGACCCAGGCCCCCCATGGAACCGATGCGCGACCTTCGGGAGGCCGAACCCCAGCACCGCGTCGACCGAGGACCCCTCCACAGGACCGGCGATGCGCCGAGGGGGTGGCGCGACGCGCACGCGCTCCGGCAGCGACCCGCGAGCGCTCCCTCGTTCCGGGGCGCTTCCGACGCGGGCGGAGGCGCGCATCGATGAGCGGGCCGTCGCCCGTGGCGTCCGTGCCGGAGGAGCGGATCGTCCACGACGACCGCGAGGTGGACGCCTTGGTCCTCGGGGACCTCAGCGACTTCTTCAACCCGTTCCTCCGGCACTTCGCCCGCGAGGCCCTGCGCTGCGGTGGCGAGGTCCGGGTGGTGCCGCCGTCGGGAACGGTCGTCGGCCTCTACCTGTACCACCCCGTCGAGCGCGAGGGCTCGGTCTTCACGCGGGACCGGCGGATCGCGGCCGCGTTCCGGCCGTCGCCCGGGGAGGCGGCGGTCTACGCGGACTTCGACCTCGCGCCGGGGGCCGAGCCGTTCACGATCTTCGGGGGGTCGACCTCCGAAGGCACTCCCCCGCACCGGTACTCCCATGCGGTGCGCCTCGCGGCCCCCTCGGACCGGCCCGCGATGACGCAGCTGTTCCGTGAGGTCTACGGGGAGGTCGACGCGCGGTGGATCGACTCCGCGCCCGGATCCCGTGAGTTCGCGCTCGTCGTCTCGGTGGGACCGGAGCTCGCCGGCGTCGGATGGGTGACGCTGGCGGACACCGCGGGACGGCTCCACTCGCTGACCGTGCACCCGCGCTACCGCCGGACCGGAGTCGGCTCGGACCTCGTCCACGCCCGGGTGGCGTGGCTTCGGGAGAACGGTGTGCCCGAGGCGATCTCGGAGATCGACGACCGGAACGTCGCGTCCCGACGGATCGCGGAAGCCGGCGGGTTCGTGCCCCGGGGCCGGATCTTCCGGTCCCCGCGGTCGTAGGCGTCCGGGGGCTCAGGTCCGGGGCGCCCCGCACACCGGGCAGACGGTCGCGGTCGAGTCGATCAGCGTGCCGCAGTACTGGCACGGCACCTTCACGGTCTCCCGAAGGACGACCTGCTGGATCGCGGGCTGGCCGCTCGGCGTCAGGTGGACCGGCGGCGGAGCGCCGACCGCGGGCGGAACCGGCGGAGGGCCGAACCCGACGCTGCCGGTCGGCGAGTGGGCGGGGAGCCGCCGGGCGCGGGACCGCAACGCGAGCGCGATCACGACGACGATCACGATCACGACGATCACCACGACCAGCACCAGCACGAGCGCGGTCGGGAACCCGCTCGGGCTCGAGCCGCCCGACGGGGCGGAGGCCGGCGTGAGCGGGTACGACGTGCTCGTCACGTAGAGGAGGTCCGAGACCGAGAACGACTCGCCGTTGCTCTGGTTGGTGTCCTGCTCGGTGTAGAGGTAGCCGACGATGTAGCCCGTCGACGGATCGAAGTACGACTGCCAGTTGTAGGTCGCCGAGAAGATGCCGTAGACGTCGTCCCGCTCGTACGACCCGTTGCCCTCCGTGAAGATCGTCCGGACGTACTGGCCGCCGGGCGCGAGGTCGTAGGCGAAGTCGGTCGACACGACGTTCATCCCGGTGTTCAGGACGTAGAACGAGGATCCGACCGAGAGCGAGTCGTTCATGTAGAACCAGACGAACGGGTTCGTGTAGCCGGTCTGGTTGTCGGTCCCCTCGAGATAGTGGAACGTGGACGCGGAGAACGTGAACGTGCCCGAGGACGTCCAGGCGTACTCGGAGCCGGTGTTGTTCTCCCACCGGTCGGTCGAGGAGTAGTACGCGGCGACCGTGCCGTTCGCCGCGACCGACGTCACGCCGATCGTCCCCGTGACGTACTCGTTCTCGGCGTAGCCGGTGTAGTCCGCCCCGGTCTCCCCGGTGAGGGCCCACTCCTCGAAGTACTGGAAGTGGTCGCCGCTCTGGGGGACGTAGTGCGCCGCGGCCGGGGCGACCGCCACCGCGGGCGCCGCGAGGAGGACCACCGGGATCAGGAGCCACAGGAGCCGGGCGCTCATCCGGTGAAGCCCCCGGCCGCAAAGTGCGCGTGGCCCGGATGGGCCCCGCCGATCCCGCTGAAGGTCGAGTAGTACGCCCCGTGGGCGACGAGGATCGGGACGAAGAAGAACCGGGGGCCCCCGTAGACGCCCGCGCCGGCGGCCGCGGGCGCGGCCGTCGCGGTCGTGTCGAGGTGCTGGATCGTCTGCGGCCGCACGCCGTGCACCATGCGGACCGCGAGGCAGATCAGTTCGGGAGGCGTCAGCGTCAGCGCCCGCCGGCCGACGATCCCGTACGCCTGCTCGAGGAGGCTCAGCGTCTCGTTCGCCTCGAGGACCGGGATCGCGGCGAGGATCGACGACGCGACCAGCGGGTACTGCAGGTAGGCCGAGAGCCCCTTCGAGATGATCGCGAGCTTCGCGTTGACCCCGTCCGGCGGAAGGTCGGAGATCGCGAGGTAGGCCGCGGCGAGCTCCGTGTCCTCCGACGGCTGGAACCCCCAGGAGCCGAAGAGCCCGCGCAGGGCCGAGAACTTCTGCGTCATCTCGGGGATCGGCCGGTTGACGATCGCGAGGAGCGCTGCCGACTCGTACGATCGCGTGAGGTGGAGGTAGTTCGCGAGCGGATCGGTCGCGTATGTCCCGTCGGCGCGCCGTCCGAGCAGGAGGACGGACGCGACCCCGAGGGACGACTCCTTCGGCACCCCGAGCCGGCGCACCTGGCCCTGGAGCGCCGTGAGCGCGGGCAGGTTCCCCGCGAGGTCCCCCCGGGACGACGAGAGGATCTCCGCGGACATCAATCGGTTCTCCTCGTTGGTCGCGAGCGAGCCGAGGAGCCGGTACGCTGCGAGGAACTGGGGTCCCCCCTGCGTCGGGTCGGGCTGGGACTTCGCGAGTCCGAGACCGATCGCCCACAGGTACCCGAAGTCGACCGCCGGCAGTGCCGACGAGATGCCGGCGACGTAGCGGCTCCCGAGGACCGCGAGACTCTCGAAGTCCTGCGCGATCTGGACGGCCTCGGCCCAATAGCTCGCGAACGGCAGGTCCGCGACCCGGTACATTCGCAGGCCGAGCTGGCGGAGCTGGAGGAGGCCGACGCCCGTGAGCCCGACGTAGCCCCCCGCGTACGGCACGAGGGTGCCCAGCGTCGTCTGCTGGGCGAGCAGCTGGTTGAACGCCTGGATCCGGCTCGCGAGGTCCGCGTCCGTCGAGCGGAGCGCGCCCTGTTCCTGAGTGTCCTTCGCGACCTCGGCGGCCTGCTTCTCCTTCCCTTCGAGGTGGAACAGGATCGAGTGGGTCCGTCGGTCGTCCGCGGCGGCCGCGGTCGCGAGCTGCGCCCGGCTCGCGGCCTCCTGGTCGATCGTCGACTTGCGGGCGGCGAGCGTCTGCACGTCCTGGGTCTCCTGGGCGTACTGGGCGGCCGTCAGCCGCTGGATCCAGCCGAGTTGCTGGAGGGTCGCGAGATCGGGGTCGGGGAGCGTGGTCGTGATGTTCCGGTTGCTCACGCTCGTCAGGAACGCGCTGACGTCGGTGCAGTTCGTCACCTATCGGTCCACCGCCTGGAACCGGGTATACAGCGACTCCTCTTGACAGTTGTTTCGGATCTCGAACTCGATCCGGGCCCCTTCGCCCCGGAGGCGGACGAACGGGTCCGATTCGAGGGCGCCGCGGAGGACGGCCTCGAAGTGGTCCGTGCGGCTTCCGGTCGCGCCGAAGCGCCGCTGGCGCTCCGCCTCGATCTGCTCGTAGGCGAACGTGAGCTCGTAGAGCGAGCGGTAGACCTGGTCCTCGATCTTTTCCCGGACCCCGTCGCGGGTCACGGGGACCTCCTCGATCCCCTCGAGGTCGACGAAGTAGACCGACCCGTTTGGCGCGAGGACCGCGTCCTTGTCGAGCCAGACGTCGTGGAAGTCGAGGCCGCGGAACCCGTCCGGGGTCGGCCCCGGGGCCATCGTGCGGGCGAACAGGGTCAGCATCGCGACCGTGCTCCGCACGAAGTTCGCCTCGAACACGAGCGCCCGCGCGTTGGAGTCGACCCCGAACAGATCGAAGACGTGCCCGACGTTGTTCCCGACGGTGTTCCGCGCGTGGAAGTAGATCCGCACGTTCGACGGCACGAGCCGAAGCTCCTGGACGATCCGACCGCGGTACTGTCGGTACCAGTAGATCGAGCGGAGATCCGCCTCGAGGGCGGGCGGGAGGAACGCGATCTGCACGACCGGCGCGATCCGGAACCCTCCCAGGGACGTGAGGTCGGCGCGCTCCGACACCGCGAGCGCGGTCGCGGCGTGCTCCCACCCCTGCCCACCGTAGGGCGAACCGCGCAGCCAGAGCTCGCCGGTGATGATCCGATCGGAACGGTCGCTCCCGGTGCGCAGGATCCGTGCCCGCACCGCGGGATCGTGGGCGAGCTCGGCCGCGTACGCCCGATCGAGCGAGCGCCACGAGTACGGCGCGACGGACGAGCCCACGCCCTTGACCGAGAGGTAGAACTCGAGCCCGTCGAGCGTGGCGACCGGCTCCGGCAGCACCGCGCCCCGGTTGTCATCCTCGACGAACTCCCGGAGCGCGCCCGGGGGCCCCGGCGCGAGCGTCGCGAGCGACGCCGGCAGGAAGTACGCTCCGAACGGTGCTCCCAGCGGCCCGGCGAACTGGCGGTTGGTGACGGTCTCCGCGGGGAAGGCGGTCAGTGAGAGCGGGTGTCCGTTCAGCCTCATCCGAGCGGCCGGGTCGAACGATCGTCGCGGGAAAGCTTGGCGGCACGCCGCCCCCGAGCCGAGCGAAGGCTCTCCCGCGGGAGCGGGGGATTCCCTTCCGTGAAGGATCATCGACCTTCCCCCGCCGCTGCCCGTGGCTACCGGAGGAGGGCCCCGGAGGATCCAGGCACCCGGGGACGCCTCAGGGTTCTTCGATCCCCCGGGCCCCGGACGGGGTCTCCGGTGCACCCCCCTCGGACGACGAGAACGAGTATCCCGGGAACGATCCCGAGGCGCGGTGCGCCCCCGCCGCGGACGGCACGGTACCGGACCCCGAGGCGGTCGGGGCCGACCATCGAAGCGGTCCGAGGATGCGGCCCGGGGCGATCGCGACCGCGATCGCGAACCCGCCCAGGAGAAGGTACTGGAAGCCCCATCGGAGGTAGAGCGCCAGGCCCGGCGCGAAGACCGGGGCCACGCTGCCCCAGGCCGCCGGGAGCCCGAGAGCTCCGAACAGCTCGTTCGCGAAACCGAACGCTCCGGCGCTCGCGACCGCGCCGGGCACCCACACCGCGAGAGAGAATCCCCCGAGCAGGAGCGCCGTCCGAGCGACGAGCCCCATCGAGCGTCGGGCGGAGTTCGAGAACGCCCGGGCGATCGAGTTCGGGAACAACGCGACCGCGAGCGCGAAGATCGCCAGCAGCTGGTGCTGGAAGATCCACTGAAACCACATCGCTGCGCTCGCGGTCGCCGGCGAGATCGTCGTCCACTCGGCGAACATCGCGAGCGACCAGGTGACGCCGGCGAGGAGCAGCGCCGCCCGCAGAACGCCGATCGCGACCGATCTCGCGGTCACGGGGCGGGGACCGGGCGTGGGGACCGGCGCGCCGCGCCCGGCGTCGGAGAGGCCGAACAGACCGCCGTAGATCCTGAGGATCATCTCCTGGGCGAGCAGCGCGACGCCGATGATTGAGATCTGGAAGAGGTCGAGGTACCAGTTGTTGATGAGGAGGTTGTCGATCGTTGAGCCGCTCGACTGCGCGACCAGCCCCACGCCGGCGGTGGCCGCGGCGGTCGTCGAGCAGCAGGCCCCGAGCGTGACCAGCGCGATCATCGCGGGCGTGAGGCCGGCGACCGCCCCCACCGAGCCGGGCTGAGCGGCGGAACGGCGCCGATCGCGGGCCAGGCGCACCGCGATCAGGATCGCGACCGAGACCCCGATCCCGACGCCGATCGAGACGACGACCATGGCCCAGGTGGCGAGGAACGGCAGGGAGATGACGCCCCACGGAGCCACGAGGAGGTAGCCGGGATAGTTCCACCAGCCGGTCCCGAGCGCGCTGCCCCAGAGGACCTCCGCGGTGTAGCCGCCCTCGACGCGGGTGAGGATCAGCATCCCGCCGAGCACCATCGAGCCGAGCGCGTAGAGCACCGCGAAGAACACGACCATCATGCGGGCGTGGAACTGCCGCAAAAAGCGTCTGGTCTCGGAGAGCGAGAGGATCGAGAGCGGATCGGTCGAGAGGACTTCCTCGGACACCGTGTCGTAGCTAGCCTCTCGACTTATAATCCGTGAGTCCGGACTCCTTGGCGGGTCCATCTCCTGCCGGAGCCAGGCCCGGCGAGAGGCTCCGCCCTCGTCGAGCCGTTCGACAGGGCCCGGCGGGTGAGTGGCGCGGAACGCACACAACTGGGGGAACTCACGCCTACCGCGACCGGCCGAGTTCGACACCGACCGAATGTGAGGCAGGTGCCCAAAGAGTAGGACACCCGAGTGCGTTCGCACGAAGCAGACCAGAATCGCCGCTAGGCTGAGCCGCGCGAATCCGCCAGATCCGGAGTCGGCAACGGATTACCGATTGCGCCCGAGAAGGGAGAAGTGGTCACGACCCAAAGCCTGAGCGCAGGCAAATTGGAGACGTTGAACCGCCCTGAATCGAAGACTAGTACACCGTCCCGCTAATCCTTGAGGGAGCTCCGGTGAGGTGGGCAAGGGCCGCGCAGTCGAAGCACTCCTCCGGGCTGCCCTCGTACCTGCCCTTCATCGTCACATTCCATTCGTACCGGCCCCGGGCGGCGCTGTAGAACCAGAACCCCCACAGGTATTCGCCCATCCAGATGAACTCCAAGCGGCAGAGGGGGACGATCTCCTCCGCCTCCCCCTCGCTTCCGGTGCGCAGCACCGACACGTAGAGATACGGCCCCTTCGCCTCCAAACGGACCCCTTGGCAGGTGTCCGAGTGCTTCGCCCGGATGTGCTTCTGGGGGCGTGCCTCTACCTTCGGGATGAGGTCGGGTGGTGCTCCCGGAGACTCGGGTCAGCTGATGGAACCCCGTCCGAGTGAGGGGAAGGCGCCCACGCAGCGAGGAGGACGGCGAGGGTGGCCTTGAGTCCCTCGGGTTCCACGCGCAAGTACCCTCGCACCCGGGACAAGGGCGCAAGAATCAACGGGACGGTGTACTAGCCCATCGGCAGGATCGGACCGATGTAGCGCCCTTGGACATTCGCTAATACGCACGGCCCCGAAGGACAGGACGCTCCGAATTCGTACAGACCGCCCGAGGAGACGAACGACCCGCTTCCCGAGGTTCCCGACTGCGACGTGTACCAGTCGGAGCTACAACTCAGAATCAGCAGCGTCGTGTTGGAGGGCGCGCTCCACTGAACGCTGACTACTGTTCCCGCCTCGGTGTAGATTCCGCCGCAAGGCTCCAGATCGTAGACCGCAGTGTTGAGCATGATGAACGGCTGCGGGACCGGCACAAGCACAAGGCCGAAGCACAAGGCGGCGGCAAGAAGCGGACACAGAATGAACGCGTGAGCCCGAACGAACTGCCGCGGGCGGGTCGGTCCATCGTAAGAGGTTCCGGTAGCACTCCTTGACGGGGGGTTCGCAGCCTGTTTACCGACCCGGTACCGCAACCCTACAGAAACCGCAATCGAGACGATTCCCACGATCGCGAGGGAGTCCCGTGATTGAAAGGCCATTAGGCTCATCGGTCCGCAAACGAAGAGGCCGGGGCTGCTACAATCCAAGAAGTAGCTGGGAAACCCGGACGCGATGGCGAGGGCCAAGAGCACTATTCCCGTGGTGAGGAATCTTCTCGTTGGTCTCATCTGGTACCAATTCTCCGCGCCGAGCGTTAATCTTGCCGCCCGATCGCCCTGCGACGAGCGCTGAGTGGTGTGAAGAAACCGGTGGACGACGCCCCTGACGGGAACGGTCATCCGTAGACCCTCCGGGCCAAGTACCTTTGGACCGCGAGGTCGTAGACTCTTCTCCGCGTCTTCCGCGCCAGCAGCATCACGAGGAGGTTGCGGAGACCGCTGCGCCACCGAGCCCACTTCCGGTTACATCGGTCCGCGATCATCCCCATCACTCGCTCCACACCGTTCGAGGTGGCCGGTATCCGAACCCCGTGCACCGCCACCTCGGCGAACACGACCAGCGCCTTCGCCTCCCGACGGTTCGCCCGAGCGGCTCGGGGGCACGCCCCCCTCTCGAGCCGCTCGGCGATCCCCTCCAGTTCGACCAGCGTGCTGCGCACCCGGTCCGTGACCACCCGGGGGTCCCCGAAATGCACGTGGCCTTGCAGCCAGCGCAAGCCCCTCCGAATACCACGGGGGACATGGATGGGGGTCATGCCGCGGCGGGGACCACGGAGGATCATCGGGCGGAGTGGGAGGTGGGTGGCCAAAGGCTCCGGGCCGCGACCAGGTGCATGATCTCGGAAGGGCCGTGGGCGATCGCCCCGCTCCGCACATCGCGCCAGCGCTGCTCGTGGGGCAGGGACTGCGAGTACCCGCGGCCGCCGTGGAACTGGATGGCGTGGTCGATCGACCGCAGCGCGACACCGGTGGCCTTCCACTTCGCGAGGGCCGCCTCCGCGTCCGCGGGCTCGCCGCGGTCGAGTGCCTCCAACGTGCGGGCCACATAGAGCCACGCGGCGGTGAGCTCGGCCCCGTCCTCGACCAGCGGGAACGCGACCGCTTCCTGGCGCGAGAGCGGTCCCCCGAACGCGACCCGATCGCCGACGTACTGCACGGTCTCGTCCCAGGATGCCCGCGCAACGCCGAGGTAGATCGCCGCGAGGAGTGCGCGCTCCCGGGTC
>JASHQY010000040.1 GCA_030038885.1 Thermoplasmata archaeon
CGCGCGGGCACCCCGGCCCGTCGCGCGGCGCTGCTTGCGGCCGCCGAGATCGCGCTCCGGGAGTCCTGGGACCCGTCCGTGCACGTCGAGGAGGCGGTGCGGGCGGCCTCCGACCTCGACCGCGTGCGCAACCTCGTGGGCGAGCGGCTGGGGAGCTGGGTCGCGCACGACGCTCCGGACCTCGATCCGGGGGACCACGCGGCCGCCGCCCGGCGCGCGATCGAGGAGGACTCGGACTCCCCGTTCGCGCCGACCGATCCGGGGGTCCGCCGCGCCCGCCGCCGGCTCGCGGAGCTCTACCGCGCGATCGAGCTCGCGCACGACGAGCTCACGACCGCCGTGGAGGGCGCGGTCCCGGTCCGGACGCCGAACCTGAGCGCGCTGCTCGGACCGGACCTCGCCGCCCGGATGCTGGCCCAGGCGCGGGGGCTCGACCGGCTGGCCCGGTTGCCCGCGAGCACGATCCAGGTCCTCGGGGCGGAGCGGGCGTTCTTCGAGCACCTGCGGGGCCACGCACCCCCGCCGCGCCACGGCCTTCTGTTCCTCCACCCCGCGATCCAGTCGGCGACGCGCTTCGAGCGCGGGAAGCTCGCCCGCTCGCTCGCCGGCAAGGTCGCAATCGCAGCGCGGCTCGACCGGGCCGGGGCCGCGGTCGACCCGGCGCTCGCCCGGGCGTTCGAGGCGCGGCGCGCGCGGATCCGGGAGGCGCGCGGTCCGAAGGGCGGGACGTCCCGACGGGGCCGGTCAGGGACGCCACTTCACGCTGCACCCCGCGACCGGTAGCTCGGCGGGGTCGACCGTCTCCCCGCGAAGCGCCTGGTCGAGCGCCCGCTCGAGGTAGTGCTCGGTGACCCGCTCGGGGTGCTGGTGGTCGTTGTCGATGCGGCCCTGGAAGAGGAGCCGGCGGTCCGGCCCGAAGAGCATCGGATGCGGCGTGACGAGCGCGCCGTACGCGTGGCCGACGGCCTGGGACTCGTCCTGGAGGTACGGGAACGGGTAGGCGCGGTCGTGCGCCCGCTGGGCCATCGCTTCGAAGCGGTCGTCGGGGTACGCCCGCGCGTCGTTCGAGTTGATGAGGAAGGTCCGGACCCCCTTCGGCGCGTAGGTCCGTCCGATCGCGATCATCCGGCCCTCCCAGGCCTGGGCGTACGGGCAGTGGTTGCACCAGAACGTGACGAGCACGAACCGGTCCGCGGCGTAGTCGGAGAGGCGGTAGGTCTTCCCGTCGACCCCGGGGAGCGAGAAGTCGGGCGCGACATCCCCCGGATGCAGCTGGAACGTAGCGAGTTCGGCCATGCCGCGGCGATCCGGGGCGCCTTCTTACCGCTTTAGAGGGGGGGCCCTACGGGAGCCGATGCCGACGGACGGAGGACCGTCCCGCGGCGCCGACGGCTCCGGGTCGGTGGCCGTGGGGGCCGGTGCGTGCGCCGACGCCTTCGCGGAGGACGAGCGGATGCTCCAATCGGCCGGGCCCGCGCTCCGGGTGACCGTCCTCACGGACCGGGCGCTCTCCTACGGCGTCGGGGTCCGTCCCGACGCTCCGTTCGTCGAGCGGGCCCGCCGCCTCGGCCTCGCGCCCGTCGGACGGAGTTCGGGCGGGAGCGGCGTGCTGCACGCGCCGGGCGACCTCGCCTGGTCGGTCGTGCTGCCCCGATCGCACTCCGCGGTCGGGCGGGACTACGCCCGGGCCTACGGGCGGCTCGGCGCCGGGGCCGTCCGGTTCCTCGGTCGCCACCGCCTCTCGGGAGCGTGGACGACCCCACCGGACCTCAGCGCGGACTGCTGCGTCCTCAGCGGCCGCGGCCGCGTGCTGTCGGTCGGAGGCCGGATCCTCGGGGGGGCGGCCCAGCACGTGACCCCCCGCGCGCTCCTGCACCACGGGATGATCTTCCGGTCGCTCGACCGGGAGCTCCTCGGGCGGCTCTTCGAGTTCCCGGACCCCACCGCGTCCGCGCGCCTCGTCGGGCTCGACGAGCTGGGCGTGCACGACCCCGCGGCCGGGCTCGCGCGCGAGCTCGCGGACGAGCTCGCGCCGCTCCTCGGGGCGCGGACGGGCTAACGCGTCGGGTCCGGGGGCGGCGGGCGCGCGGCCCAGAGGGTCTCCGCGGCCCGCTCGGCACCCTCCCGGATCGCGCCCCAGTCGCCCCGGACGAGCGTGCGATGGCGCACGACCGGCTCGCCGCGGACGTAGACCGAGTCGATCGCCTCGTCGCTCGCCGCGTAGGCGAGGTGCGAGACGATCGCCTCCGGCCGCGCCGGCACGAGGGTCGGGTGGTCCAGCCGCACGAGCGAGAAGTCGGCCTGCTTGCCGACCTCGATCGATCCGAGGTCGCCGGACCGGCCGAGGACCGCCGCCCCCTCGATCGTCGCGAGGTCGAGGAGGGTCTGCGCCGGGAGCGCCGCAGCGTCCCACCGGTGGTTCTTCTGGGCGAGCCCCGCGAGGTGCATCTCGCGCAGCATCGAGAGCGAGTTGTTGCTCGCGACCGAGTCGGTGCCGAGGCCGACCCGCGCGCCCGCCGCGCGGAGCTCGACGATCGGTGCGACCCCGCCGGACGCGAGCTTCAGGTTCGAGCTCGCGCAGTGCGCGATCCCGACGCCCGCCCGGGCGAGCCGATCGATCTCCTGCCCGGTGAGCCAGACCGCGTGGGCCGCGACCATCCCCGGCGCGAGGAACCCGATCTCCGCGAGCCAGTCGGCCGGCCGCCGGCCGGTCTTCGCGACGTGCTCGTGGACCTCGCGCCGCGTCTCCGAGAGGTGGAAGTGGCAGAACGTGCGGTGGCGCTCGGCGAGCGCCCGCGCCCCGAGCCACGTCTCGCGCCCGCAGACGTAGACCCCCTGGGGGGCGACGACCGGCGAGATCCGCGGGTGCCCCGTCCAGCGGTCGAGGAATCCCGCCGCGTTGTCGAGCGGGCGGCCGCGCTGCGTCGTGAGCTCGGGGTCGAGCACGGCCCACCCGAGGAACCCGCGGATCCCGAGCCCCTCCGCCGCGCGGGCGACCGCGTCCTCGAAGTAGTACAGGTCGAGGAACGACGTCGTCCCCCCGAGCAGCATCTCGGCGATCCCGGCCCGCGCGCCCGCCTCGACGTCGGCCTCGGTGCGGTGCGCGTCCACCGCGAACAACGTCTCGAGGAACCCCGCGAGGTCCCGGTCGTCCGCGATCCCCCGGAGCGGGGTCATCGCGACGTGCCCGTGGGAGTTGACGAAGCCCGGCACGAGCGCGAAGCCGTGCCCGTCGACGACCGTCGCCCCCTCCCGCGGGGCCCGGGGACCGACGTGCGAGAACCGGCCGGCGTCGACCCGCACGTCGGCCCGGACGACCCGCCGCTGCGGATCCTGGGTCACGACCAGCGCGTCCGTGACGAGGAGCGGCGCCGGCGCCTCGGGAGGCGGCACGTTCGCCCTCTACCGGGGGCGGGGGATAAGGGATGCGTGGGGGTCGGCGTCCCGCACCGGGACCTCGGGGAGGTCGGCGAGGCCCTCCGCGGTCCGCCGCTCGTAGCTCGGCAGTCCGCGCAGGGTGCGCCAGACCCACGGCCGCGAGAACACGACCGCCATCGGGACGATCGCGAGGACGATCAGGATCCCGTCGACCCAGATCCCCGGGACCCAGCCCGCGCTCGGCATCCCGAGGATCGTCGCCGCGGTGTTCGGGATCAGCACGACCACGCTCACGAGCGCGAGCACGAGCGCGACGTACGCGACGCCCAGCATCCGCAGATTGGACGTGTTCGCGAGCGCCGCGATCCCGTTGGACGCGGCCCCGAGCTCGTTCGCGGCGGTCGCGAGGCGGTTCGCTTCGACGGCGTTGCGGATCGCGACGAGGTCCCGCACGCCCTGGGCCTGCCCGCCGGTGACCTCGTCGAGGTGCGTGACCTCGCCGCGGAATTCCGGCAGCAGCGCGGCCACCCCGGGGAAGCTCGAGGCCAGCGGCCCGTCGAGCTCCGCGACGAGGACCTCGAGGCGGACGAGCTGCTTGCGGGCCCCGGCGAGCGCGTGCAGGAGCGCGCCGAGCTCCGGGAGCGGCGCCGGGTCCGGCTTGCCCTCGAGCGCGTCCAGCCGCTCCCCGAGCGATTCGACCCACTCGAGGCACGAGCGGTAGGCCGCCTGGACGAGATCCGTCAGGAGGATCGTGGCCGGCGCGACCTTTCCGCGGTCGGCGATCAGGCTCGACGGCACGGTCGGGCCGAGCGGCCGCACGCCGCGCGCGTCGATCCACAATCCGTGCCAGACCGGGGTGCCGGTGGGCTCGAGCGTCGCGAGCGTGATCAGCGTCGCGTCCGCGCTGCGCAGGACGGGCCGGCGCGACGACGCGGTCCCGGGGTGGCCGATCGCGGCCAGCGCTTCGGGCAGCGTCGTGACTTCGACCACGAGCGAGGCTCGCCCCCTAGATGTCGAGGTTCGTCACTTCCACCGCGTGCTCCTGGATGTAGTCCCGCCGCGGCTCGACTTCCTCGCCCATCAGGACCTGGAACAGCATGTTCGCCCGGGCGGCGTCCTCGACCGTGACCCGGAGGAGCGTCCGGGCCCCGGGCCGCATCGTCGTCTCGGCGAGCTGGCTCGCGTTCATCTCGCCGAGCCCCTTGTACCGCTGGATCACGGCCCCCTTCATCCCGCCGAACTCCTGGAGGACCTGGTCGCGCTCCTCGTCCGAGTACGCCCAGCGGAACTTCGCGCCCTTCTGGATCCGGTAGAGCGGGGCCTGGGCGATGAAGACGTGACCCTCCGTGATCAGGAGCGGCATCTTCCGGTAGAAGAGCGTCAGGAGGAGCGTCCGGATGTGCGAGCCGTCGACGTCGGCATCGGTCATCAGGATGATCTTGTGGTAGCGGAGGCGGGTGAGGTCGATCTCGTCGC
Source organism: Thermoplasmata archaeon (assembly GCA_030038885.1). Taxonomy (GTDB): domain Archaea; phylum Thermoplasmatota; class Thermoplasmata; order Lutacidiplasmatales; family UBA184; genus Lutacidiplasma. The sequence continues at coordinate 4,855 of JASHQY010000040.1, forward strand.
CGATCCCGATCCCGATCGCCGTGATCAGCGCCCGGATGTGCTCGTTCTGCAGCATCTTGTCGAGCCGGGCCTTCTCGACGTTGAGGATCTTCCCGCGCAGCGGCAGGACCGCCTGGAACTCCCGGTCCCGGCCCTGCTTCGCCGTGCCGCCCGCGCTGTCGCCCTCGACCAGGAACAGCTCGCAGACCGTCGGGTCCCGCGAATGGCAGTCCGCGAGCTTCCCCGGCAGTCCGCCGCCCTCGAGCAGCCCCTTGCGCCGGGTCAGCTCGCGGGCCTTCCTCGCCGCCTCCCGGGCCTGGGCCGCCTGGACCGCCTTCGAGATCAGGTTCTGCCCGACCGCCGGGTGCTCCTCGAGGTACTCCGCGAGCTTCTCGTTGACCGCGCTCTCGACCTGGCCCTTCACCTCGGAGTTCCCGAGCCGCGCCTTGGTCTGGCCTTCGAACTGCGGTTCGATCACCTTGACCGACAGGACGGCCGTCAGGCCCTCGCGAACGTCCTCGCCGGTGAGGTTCTCCTTGTCGCCCTTCACGAACCCGCGCTCGCGCGCGTAGTCGTTCAGCGTCCGGGTGAGCCCCGCCCGGAACCCGATGACGTGCGATCCCCCGTCGACGGTGTTGACGTTGTTCACGAACGCGAGGGTCGTCTCGTTGTAGCCGTCGTTGTACTGGAGCGCGAGCTCGACGTCGGTGGTGTCCCGCTTCGCGTGGAGGTAGATCGGGGGGCGGAACAAGGGGTTCGTGGACGCGCTCAGGTCCTCGACGAACTCGGTGATCCCGCCGTCATGGTGGAACGTCGCCTCCGATCCGTCCCGCTCGTCGTGCAGTCCGATCGTGACCCCCGGGTTGAGGAACGAGAGCTCTTTCAGGCGCCGCTCGATCGTCCCCTTGTCGAACGCGACGGTCTCGAGCACCGTGCCGTCGGGCTTGAACCGCGTCTCGGTGCCGGTGGTGTCGGACGGGCCGACGATCCGCACCGGCGCGACCGGAGCGCCCCGCTCGTAGCGCTGGAAGTACTCGTGGCCGTCCCGGCGGACCCGGATCTCGCACCACTCGCTGAGCGCGTTGACGACGTGGACCCCGACGCCGTGGAGCCCGCCCGAGACCTTGTAGACGTTCTTGTCGAACTTCGAGCCCGCGTGCAGGACCGTCATCACGATCTCGAGCGTCGGGCGGTGGTACTTCGGGTGCTCCTCGACCGGGATCCCGCGGCCGTTGTCCTGGATCGCGCACGAACCGTCGGAATGCAGGGTCACGTCGATCTGCGTGCATGCCCCCGCGAGCACCTCGTCGATCGAGTTCTCCACGACCTCGTAGACCAGCTGGTGGAGGCCCCGCGCGTCGGTCGATCCGACGTACATCCCGGGCCGCTTCCGGACCGCCGACAGCCCCTCCAGGACCTGGATCGAACTGGCGTCGTACGTCGGGGTGGAAAGGATCTCCGGTGCCATCGGAATTACCGCCGGTGGGACCGGCGTACTCTAGCGAGCCGGGGGGTCGTTATAACGCTTGGGTTGCGGACGAAAATTGACCGCCCGGACCGCCGAAAAATCCGAGGCGAAACGGCTCGGCACCGGACCCTCCGGACGCGCCGGACGAGCGCACGGAACCGCAAATTCCGCGGGGACCCGGGGCGGAGAAGCCCCTAATAGCCGGACCTACCTCGCATCGCCCGCTCATGGGCGACGAGCCGAAGCCCGATGCCCCCGCCCCGGCGGTCGGGCCGACCGACGCCCCGGAGGTCCCCCCGCCCCCGCCGGAGGACTGGGCGACCCGGTACAAGTACCTCCT
>JASHQY010000041.1 GCA_030038885.1 Thermoplasmata archaeon
CCGGCGGTCGGGCGACATCCTGCGCGTGCTCCAGATCGTCAAGATGCGCGGCACCGCCCACTCGCGAGCGCAGTACGTGATCGAGCTCACCCCGATCGGGCTCCTCATGGCCCCGCACTTGAAGGGCGGGCACCCGGAGGGAGCGTAATCCCGTGGCCCCGGCCGACATCGGGGAACGGCTCCGCAGCCTACCGGGAGGGAGCGCCGTCGCGCTGAAGCTGGACGCGCGGGAGTACGCGGACCACTACTTCGCGGTGCTGAACGCGACGCTGCGCGACGTCGGCAGCGAAGCGAACGCCCACGTCATCTACATCACGGTGACGAACCCGGCGTCGTTCGTCTGGTCGCTCGCGCAGGCCCTCGACGTGCCCGCGGACCGGATCAGCTTCGTCGACGTGATCAGCCACATCATGATGAACTACGCGAACCCGCTCCCGAACGCGACGTACATCGAGACCCCCCGCGCGCTCGAGGAGATCATGCTCCGCGTCGACTACCTCCTGCGGAAGTTCCCGCATCCCCGCTCGATCGTCGTGGTCGACAGCCTGAACGCGCTCGCGATCCACAACCCGCGCGAGCTCCTGTCGGAGTTCTTCCACATCTTCCTGACGAACCTCAAGTCGCGCAACGTGCTGACCCTGATCCTGATCTCGTCGGACGAGGAGACCGACGGGCTCGAGCAGATGCTGGGCCTCCTCGTCGACGAGTCGATCGACGTGGGCCGAGGCCGCTGACGATGGACGAGCACGAGCAGATCTTCGGCATCCCCGAGATCGACGGCACGCTGTTCGCGGCGCTCCCGCCGGGCTGGCTCGCGCTATTGTCCGGGCATTCCGGCTCGGGCGCGCCCCTCCTCGCGAAGCAGTTCGCCCACGCCGGGATTGGCCACGTCCCGGTGCTCTTCTACACGACGTTCGAGCGGACCGAGGACGTGCGGAGGGTGTTCCAGAGCTTCGGCTGGGACCCGACCGAGGTGAAGGTCGTGAACCTCTCGGACGAGTACTACGAGCGCGTGCTCCTGCGCGGCCTCGAGATCGCGCGGGCCCGCGAGCACGGGCTGACGCTCGACGAGCTCGTCGGCGCCGAGCCGCGGGACGTCGCGACGAAGTCGTTCAGCCTGACGAACCGGATGCTCTCGGACCTCGCCGGGATGGACCAGCCGTTCCGGCTCGTGCTCGATTCGGTCGACTTCTTCTTCGAGGTCCTCGAGCCGCACGACGTCACGACCGTCGCGCGCCAGATCCGCCACCGCTGCCAGACGATCGGCGGGCAGGCGCTCCTCACGATCCACTCGGTCGCGCACGACCGCGCGGTCTACGGGCTCCTCCAGGACCTCGCCGACCTCGTGTTCGAGCTCCGGGCGGAGCCGCACGGGACCCACTACGCGCACCAGCTCTTCACGGAAAAGGTCGCGAACCGGCCGGATCTCAGCCGCATCTCGCCGGTCCACGTCGCGGAGAGCGGGTGGGTCGCGGGACCATCGCCCGACGCCTCGCGTTAAGCGGCCTACGCGCGCGTTACCGAGCCTTTATCGTGCCCGTCCGGCTTCCTCGGTAGGGAAACCGTGGACGACGTCGTCATTCGCACGCTCGAGAAGGTCACGCTCCGGGACCCGATCCTCGTCGAGGGGCTGCCCGGGGTCGGGAACGTCGGCAAGCTCGCCGCGGACTACCTGCGCGACCAGCTGCCGGCGAAGCCGCTCGCGACGATCTACTCGAAGTTCTTCCCACCGCAGGTCTACGTCTCCGAGGAGGGGATCATCCGCCTGGTCTCGAACGACCTCTCGTACTGGCGGGCGCCGGCCGCCGCGCAGCACGACCTCCTGATCCTCGGCGGGGACTACCAGGGGATCAGCCCCGAGGGGCAGTACGAGATCACGGAGCGGGTCCTTGACTACTGCCACGCGCTCGGGGTCCGCGAAGTCTTCACGCTCGCCGGCTTCGCCCAGGGCCGCGTGGTCGAGGAGCCCCGCGTGCTCGGCGCGGCGACGAACGCCGCGCGCGTCGAGCTGATGAAGAAGTTCTCGGTCGTCTTCTCCCGCAACGACCCGGGCGGCGGCCTCATCGGAGCGAGCGGCCTCTTCCTCGGACTGGGCCGGCTCGTCGGGATGGAGGGCGTGTGCCTGATGGGCGAGACCAGCGGCTACTTCGTCGACCCGCGGAGCGCCGAGGCGGTCTTGAAGGTGCTCGCGCGGGTGCTCCACCTCGACCTCGACTTCACCGCCCTCCAGTCGAAGGCGAAGGAGATCGACCGGATCGCGCAGAAGATCCACGAGGCGGAGCAGCACTCGGGCGAGTCCGGGACGCCGGGCGCGCCCTCGGCGCGGGACGACCTCGGCTACATCGGCTGAGCCGGACCCGCGGCCGGACCCTCCGAGCGATGCGCGCGGCCGCTCCCCCGCCCGACGCCGAGTCGGCCGAGCGCTCGCGGGTCGTCGTCGACCGGCTGCGCGCGGCCGCGGGGCCGGACGGCTTCCTGCCGTTCGACCGGTTCATGGAGATCGCGCTCTACGCGGAGGGCGTCGGGTTCTACGACCGGCCCCGCTCGCCGCTCGGGGTCGCCGGCGACTTCTACACCGCGGCCCACGTCGATCCCCTGTTCGCCGCGTCGCTGGCCGTGCGGGTCCGGGAGGTCCGCGCGGCGGTCGGCGCGCCGCCGGAGTTCACGGTCGTCGAGCTCGGGCCGGGGGACGGCACGCTCGCGGCCGGAGCCGCCCGGGCGCTCGCGGACGACCCGCCGGGCGGGGGGTACGTCCTGGTCGACCGCTCGGCCGCGCGGCTCCGGGAG
>JASHQY010000042.1 GCA_030038885.1 Thermoplasmata archaeon
GGTTGATCGCCGGGCCGGCGGTGTCCTTCGTCGCGTCGCCGACCATGTCGCCGACGACCGCGGCCTTGTGCGCCTCCGAGTGCTTGCCGCCGTAGTTGCCGCTCTCGATGTACTTCTTCCCGTTGTCCCACGCCGCGCCCCCGGTCGTCATCATCAGCGCGAGCGGGAAGCCCGCGACGATCACGCCCAGGAGCAGGCCCGCGAGCGCGACCGGCCCGAGGATGAAGCCCATCGCGAGCGGGGTCACGACCGCGATGATCGCGGGGACCGCGAGCTGGCGGATCGCGGTGACGGTCACGATGTCGACGCACTTGCCGTAGTCGGCCCGCGCCTTGCCCTCCATCAGCCCGACGATCTCCTTGAACTGACGGCGGATCTCGAAGACCATCTTCTCCGCGGCCGCGCCGACGGCGTTCATCAGGAACGACGTGAAGAAGAACGGCAGCACCGCCCCGATCACGAGCCCGGCGACGACGAGCGGCGTGCTGAGGGTCAGGAGCGACGTGAACGAGCCCCACGGTCGGCCCCAGTGCGAGGCCGCCGCGAACGTGTACGCGGCGAAGAGCGCGAGCGCGGCGAGGACCGCCGACGCGATCGCGTAGCCCTTCGTGACGGCCTTCGTCGTGTTCCCGACCGCGTCGAGCGGGTCGGTGATCGCGCGCGCCTCCGGCGGGAGGTTCGACATCTCCGCGATCCCGCCCGCGTTGTCGGTGATCGGGCCGAACGCGTCGATCGAGATGATCATCCCGGTGACCGACAGCATGCTGGCGGCGGCAAGCCCGATCCCGTAAAGGCCGAGGTAGGGGTCGGGCGCCGTCGTCCAGCCGTTCCAGCCGATCGCGGAGTACGCGATCAGCGTGCCGGCGGTGACGACGATCGCGGGCATCCACGCGGACTCGAGTCCGACCGAGAGCCCGCTGATGACGGTCGGTCCCGCGCCGGCCTGGGACGCCTCGGCGATCTTGTGGACCGGCCGGTAGGTCGCGCTCGTGTAGAAGTCGGTGATCACGACGATCAGGATCATGACCGCGAGCCCGACCGCGGTCGCGATGAAGACCCCGAAGTTGCCGTTCATGAAGAAGTGGTCGAGGATGTAGAGACCGATGACCCCGACGACCGTGGTCGCGGCGAGGCCCTTGTAGAGGGCGCCCATGATCGATCCGCCCGCGCCCATCCGGACGAAGAACGTCCCGACGATCGTCGCGAGGATCGCCCACGCGCAGACCAGGAGCGGGTAGATGATCGCGTTGGGGAACAGTGCGAAGATCCTCGGGAACACCACCGGGTTCCCGATCAGGTAGGCGAGGAGCATCGCGGCCATCGCGGTCACGACGTAGGTCTCGAACAGGTCGGCCGCCATGCCGGCGCAGTCCCCGACGTTGTCCCCGACGTTGTCGGCGATGACCCCGGGGTTCCGCGGGTCGTCCTCGGGAATCCCGGCCTCGACCTTGCCGACGATATCCGTCCCGACGTCGGCTCCCTTCGTGTAGATGCCGCCGCCGACCCGAGCGAAGAGGCTCATCAGCGACGCACCGAAGAGGAGGCCGACCATGTCGAGCACGTTGCCGCCGAACGCCCAGTAGAACCCGACCAGCTCGATCAGCGCGAGCCCGGCGACCGAGAGGCCGGTGACGCTGCCGCCCCGGAACGCGAACGTCATGGTCGCGGCGAGGCTGCCCTTGCGGGCGTGGGCCGCGGTGCGGACGTTCGAGCGGACGCTCACGAACATCCCGAGCGCGCCCGCGAGCGCACTGCCCGCGACCCCGAAGATGAAGCCGATCGCGAGCCGGCCGCCCGCGCCCGTGATATTGAACGCGAACGCGATCACGATCGTGAGGATGATCGCGACGATGAACACGACCGTGTACTCCCGGCGGAGGAACGCGTTCGCCCCCTCCCGGATCGCCGACGCGATCTCCTTCATCCGGTCCGTGCCTTCGTCCTCCCGGAGGACCAGCACGGTCTGGATCCCCGCGTAGATGAGGCTCAGGACCCCGGCGAGGAAGATCAACAGCTCCATCTGGCCGATACTGAGATTCATAGCGGCACCCCGAAATACGGGGGTCGCTGAACCGAGACCTTAATAAAACCTTGCGGACGCGGCCCGGGTCCGCGGACCGCCGGTCGGACACTACACTTATACTCACGGACCGCGCAGCCTGCCGGCGATGATCCCGGCGCCGGCCCCCGGGGACGCGAACGCACGCCGCGCGCGGGTCACCTGTGCGGTCTGCGGGCGCGCGATCGACCTGGCTCGCCTCCGCGAGCATCTGCGTTCGGAGCACGGGTCGAACAGCGCGGACCTCGACACGATGTACCTGAACGCCCGGATCGAGGCGAAGCGCACCCGGCGGGCTCAGGTCCGCTAGGGATCGTACTCGCGCCGACGGATCCGGTCCAGCACATGGGCCGTGAACTCGGCGGGCGACTGGTGGAGGGATTCCTTCGAGCCCCGGGTGCGCACCGCGAGCCCCCCCTCGGCGGCCTCCTGGTCCCCGAGCACCACGACGTACGGGATCCGATCGACCTCGGCGGTGCGGACCCGCTTCGCGATCGACTCCTCGGGGGCCGCGACCTCGACCCGGACGCCTTCGGCCGCGAGGGAGTCCGCCAGGCCCTGGGCCGCCGCCGCATGCCGGTCCGCGATCGGAAGCACCCGCACCTGCACGGGCGCGAGCCACGGCGGAAACCGGCCCGCGCAGTGCTCGATGAAGACGCCGAGGAAGCGCTCCCAGGAGCCGAGGATCGTGCGGTGGATCACGACCGGGGTGTGGAGCTGGCCGTCCGCGCCCTGGTACTCGAGGCGGAACCGCGCCGGGAGCTGGTAGTCGAGCTGGATCGTCCCGGTCTGCCAGGGCCGTCCGAGCGAGTCGCGGATGTGGATGTCGATCTTCGGAGCGTAGAAGCCGCCCTCGCCGGGGGAGACGCGGTACTTCACCCCGGACTCGCGCAGGATCTTCTCGAGGGTCGCCTCCGCCGTGTCCCAGACCCCGGCCTCCCCGAGGAACGACGCGGGCCGGGTCGAGAGCTCGTACGACCAGCCGAGCCGGAACGTCGTGAACGCCTCCTGGATCCAGTCGAGCAGCTTGCGGACCTCCCCTTCGACCTGGTCCGGGGCGACGAACAGGTGCGCGTCGTCCTGGACCAGCTCCCGGACCCGGGTCAGCCCATGGAGCGTCCCGCTGGCCTCGAGGCGGTGGAGCGGAGCGAACTCGGCGAGTCGCAGCGGGAGCTCCCGGTAGCTCCGCGGGCGGGAGCGGAAGATCAGCATCGAGCCCGGACAGTTCATCGGCTTCCACCCGAACGTTCGGTTCCCGTCGACCGTGAGGAACATGTTCTCCCGGTAGTGCTCCCAGTGGCCGCTCGTCTCGTAGACGGACTGGGCGAACAGCAGCGGTGTCCGGACCTCCGCGTAGCCCGAGGCGCGCAGGTGCTCCGCGACGTACTTCTCGAGCTCCCGGACGAGGATCATCCCCTTGGGCAACCAGAACGGGAAGCCCGGCGCCTCGTCCACGAACATGAACAGTTCCTGCTTCGACCCGATCACCCGGTGATCGCGCGCCGCCGCTTCGGTGCGGAGCTTGAGGTACGACTCGAGCTCGGCGCGCGTCGGGAACGCCACCCCCCGGATGCGCTGGAGCGGACGGCCCGACACCGAGTCCTCGACCGCCGAGAACCCGAGGAGGTGGATCCCCTCGAGCCAATGCGTGTCCGGCACGTGGGGTCCTCGGCACAGGTCGACGAACGACCCCGTCGTGTAGACCGTGACCGGCTCGTTGGGCCCCACGTCGGCCAGGTACCGCAGCTTGTGCGGGTTCGCTGCGAACAGTCGCTCGGCGTCGGAGCGCGAAAGCTGCTTCCGAACGAACGGCTCCCGAGCTTCGATCGACCGTTGCATCACGGCCCGAACCCCGTCGAGATCGGCCGGCAGCAGCGGCCGGACGTCAAAGTCGTAGTAGAACCCCTCCTCGGTCGGCGGGCCGTGGGTGGGCAGCGCCTCGGGGACCGTTTCGACGAGCCCCTTCGCGACCAGATGGGCGGCCGAGTGTTGAAGGATGTCGCGCCCGGCGCGGTCCTCGAAGGTCAGCGGGGCGAGGGCCACGTCGTGGCCGATCGGCGAGGCGAGGTCGACGGCCACCCCGTCGACCAACGCGGCGAGCGGCGGCACCCCGTCCTTCGCTGCCCCATCCGCGAGCGCTTCCCCCGCTTCGATCCCCGCGGGAACTCGCCGGCGCCTGCCGTCGGGGAAACGGATCTCCACCTCGCGCGATCCTTCCATCAGTCTCGACCGGCGGTGCCGACCTCCTTCCCGCCTAAAATCTTTCGTTACGGGGGCGGTCCCCGACCCCCCTCGAACGCGAGAGATCGCGGACCAACGTGAACACGAGTGGGCGCGCTGGGGCAGCGGAGCGCGCGTTCGCCTCGCCAGGTCTTCGGCTCGTAGTTCATGGGTGGGCCCGTTCTCAACCGGAGCGCCTTCCCCCGATGCCTCCGCGCTATGGCCTTCCGAACCGCCCCCAGAATCGACACGTTCGACTTACCTACTTGTCCCGCAGGATCGTGGCGACGAATCGTGGCGACGAAGACCGTGACCTCGGACACCGAAGCGAGCGAGCGCCCAATGCGCCAGAAGCGAGGCGACGAGAGCTTCAGCATCGCAGTCTCGCGGCGTGCGCGGCCGCGCTGGGCGATTAGGTCGTTGGGAGGATGTAGAGCGACATGACTCCCAAGGAGCGTCGCGAGCTCGACCGCACCTACACGTTGCTGAGAGAGGGCGATCGCCGGCGATCCGAGAAGATCCGAAAGGCTTCGAGCGATGGCTGATCCGTGTGGGCCCGGGTCCCCCCAGCCCCTGCACGAGAGACAGGTTTTCACGGCATCCACGAGAAATGCGTTGGCAATCCACCGTGAGAACGCATACTAGAAGTATTAATATACATACTATAAATGTAGTATTTCACTACTATCATGATACGCATGCCGGCGAATATCGACCTGACGGCCCCGGTCCATTACCGGATTCTCCGCGAAATACTAACATCGAAGGCACCCTTTCTACAGGTAGAAATTGCAAGATCCACCGGGGCCGCCGCGGGACAGGTGAGTCGACTTGTTCGCTGGCTTGAAGAGCGTCACCACATCACGCGGAGAAGGTTGGACGGTCGTTTCGAAGTAACGCAACCCGCGGCGCTGGTCTTGGCCATCTTCGCATATCAGCGGGTGATGGCCCACGCCCTGGTGGGAACTACCAGGTTACGCGTCAGTGTCGAGGAGGCGAGTAGGATCCTCAGTCGTGCGGGAGCCACTCTTTGCTTGGCGAGCGCCTTGACCCAGTACAGCGCGTACTTCCGCCCCGACGGGGTAGAGGTTTACCACCCGAGTCCAAGGAAGTTGCTCAAGAGCTTACAGGAGGACGAGGGAGGTCTACTTTCAGTCGCTGTGTACCGTGCCGACATCGCCCTCACCGGCGATCAGGAGGGTCCGGACGACCTAGTCCCTCTCCGCAGAACGTCCCGATTCCGGACACTCGTGGACCTCGTCAGCGACAACCGCGCCTATGCGGCCAAGGATCTCTTCGCTGACCTTTGGGGTGTCAACATTGGCTAAGGGGTCCACGGGGTCCCCGGCGCAACCTCCGCAGCTCGCGACGGAGTACGACCTCGAGATCACTCAAGAGAGCTACCGAGAGATTGGGCGGCTCGCGCTTTGGGCGAAGGCCAAGGGGCCACAATTCTTTCTGATCGGAGGATGGGCGGCGTGGAGGTATCACCGAGGCTACGGGAGTCGAGACATTGACGTCATTTTTCCGAATCAGGTGATTCTCGACGCGTTTCTCACGGAGTACTATCGGTCCAACGGATACGAGCTCACCGGGGGACTCTTGGCTCCATCGTACCGCAAGCCGGTGGAGACACCGAAGGGAATCCGGTACATCGAAATCGACGCCGCGCACCTCGATGGGGGGTTCCCGTTTCACGAGGACACGAAGCTAGATCTCCCGTATCGACTGTTGGAGAGGTACCATCAGGTGTGGCGCGTGGAGGGTCAAGAAGTCCTGCTGCCGACCCCCGAACTTCTCTTGCTCCAGAAAGTTAAGGCGTATCGCGATCGGAGCTGGGACCTTGCTCACCGAGACATCGACGTGGGCCACGCCACCTTTCTTCGAAGCAAGATCGCCAAGGACGCGTACGATATCCGAGGACTTGCGCCGCACGTCGCGGAATGGCCGACGGTGACATCGATTGCCACCCGATCCGCCTGCCGGCATCTGGTGGCCGACACGCTCGCGGCGCTTGGGATTCGCGATGGGCTATAATCGCCGGCGCGGCGGCCCCCGGTTCTAAACTGGACTGGATTCGCGCGCAGTGGATCGCCCGGAATCGGGGAAACGCGCTCTCCTCTCCTGCAGTCTGCCGAAGTTATGCGATGAGGAGTGCGCTCCTCCGCATCCGGGCCGGGCAACGGAACGGGACCCACGCGAGCTTAGAACATGAGATCCTGGGCCGAGGACGCGCAGGCGATGGAATAGTAAGCAGGAAGGAGGTACGTGTACCGTCAACTCGTGGTCCGTCCGTGCCCTGGGGCAGTGGCGAGCGCCAACATTCTCGCGGGCGAGTTCTCGTGGCGGCCGTATCGGTGGTCACCCTCGCGGTCAGCGGCGTGGTTGTTGTTTGGTGGTTCACTTCGGAGCGGCCTACAGCCGGCGGAGCGATGGGACCCTACCTGTTGGATAACTCTAACCGAAGCACCCTCCTCGCCTTTCCAGATTGCGCGCACGTCGCCGTTCGCTGGAGCGTCGTGAGCGGCTCTTCCGCGAACTTCAGTGTCTGGCCGCCGCCGTTGAAACTGATCTCGAACTGCAGCGGCCCCCCTCCGACGAATTCGACCTGCCCATCGTCGGGGTGTGATCCGTACCAGGGGCCTCCGGTGTGCTACGAGGCGGGCCAGGGGGGGAGCTGCTCGTTCACGTCGACGCAGGAGGACTACGAGTTCGCCCTGTACGAACCTTGCTCTCCCCAAGCGGTGTGTCCCTCGTTGGGAAACCTCGTAGTTTCCTTCACTGCGGACTACCGTTGAAGGCGCGACCGCCGAGTGGCGGTCACGCCGGAGATCCCTTAGAACGACGGGAAGAACCCGCGACACCGGTCTCGACCGCTCCCGGTGAATCCCGCGGAGGGTTTCCTAAGGATCTTCGAGGTCCCACATGCTCGTGTTTTGTAATGGAACGGCGGCCCTCCGCGTCGGGGCGTGACGGACCGCACCGCCGCTGGATTTGCGGGGTACCGCTGAGGTCGGTCTGGTTCAGCGTGGGGCCCCCGCACTGACACGGGCCGGATCATCGGCGACGCAACGGGCCCATCCGCCGCCCGCGCTAACGTCATCAACCAGCGACCAGCGGAAGCGCTCGTCGAGCCTTCGCATGAGGGCCCGCCCAACATCGGTTCGTGACGACCGTCGGTTCGTTGTCCTCGCGGAACCGGACCCGGAGGCCCCGGCCACCGTGGTCGGCCGGGCTTTCATGGTTGTTCGGTTGGCCGCTGCCCGAGATTGGTTCATCGTCGTTCGAGGCGGCGAACAGGGCGCCGCCGGTCTGGCGCCGTACCCACGCGCACTCCCTCCGAGCGTGCCCGGCCGGATCCGTTCCTCGCTCTCGACTCCCGTGAGCGATGTTTCGCTTCT
>JASHQY010000043.1 GCA_030038885.1 Thermoplasmata archaeon
GGGATCGAGTCCCTCCGCCGTGCGATCCGCGCCGCCGCGGGCCACTTCGACCTGGTCCAGGTCAACGACGTGTACTTCGGTCTCCCGGCGGCGTACCTGGCCCGCCCCCAGCCCCGGGTCGTCCTGTTCGGGACGGACCCGATACGAGAGATCGGATGGCGATACGGATCGCTGGCCCGCACGGCCATCCGGGCGAGCCTTCCCGTGCTGCTGGAGGGTTCCGCCCTGGTCACGAACTCGGGACCCCTCGGTGAGACCTACCGCCGGTACTCCCCGACCGTCATCCCCAACGGGTTCAGCCTCGACCGGCTCGCGGCCGTCCCGGCCCGGGAGGACGCGCGCGCGCGGCTGGGATGGGCCGCGTCGGACCGGATCGTGCTCTTCGTCGGAAAGGTGATCCCGGTGAAGCGGATCGAGTGGCTTCTCGAGGCGATCCGCCGCGTGCCGGACGCGCGGCTGGTCGTCGTCGGCGGGTACTCGGAGGAGCATTACGGGGACGACTACTACCGGGGCCTGCGGGAGCGGTACCCGGACGCGGTCGCCCGCACGACGTTCGTGGGGGAGGTCCCGGCATCGAAGGTCGACGTCTACCTCGCGGGGGCGGACGTGTTCGCGTTCCCCTCCCGGTTCGAGGGGATGCCGAACGCGGTCATGGAGGCGATGGCCGCGGGGCTCCCGATCGTCGCGTCGGACATCCCGGCGCACCGCGCGCTGATACTCCCGGGGACGACCGGCTACCTCGCCGGCTCCGCCGAGGAGCTCGGCGACACGATCGCGCGGCTCCTCGCCGACGAGGGCCTCCGGACCCGCCTCGGCCGCGCGGGGCGGGAGTACGTGCGGGAGCATCTGGGGATGGACCGGATCCGCGACCAGTATCTCGCGCTGTACGACCGGCTGCTCGAGCGCTGAGCGCGCGGGCTCCGAGCGACCCGCAGCCTAGGCGGCCGCTCCGCGGCCCAACGCTTCCTTGACCCGATCGACGACGCGGTGGACCTGGTCGAGGGGCAGGGTGTCGTACATCGGAAGGCAGAGGATGCGGTCCGCGATGTCCTCGGCGACCGGACACGGCCGTCGGAGCTCCGGTGGCGCGAACGAGAAGTGGCTCGTCAGGGGGTAGAAGTACCGTCGCGCGTAGATCCCGTGCCGCCGGAGGGAACGGAAGACCCCGTCCCGCCGGCGCCGGTCGGGCAGGAGGACCGGCAGGTAGGCGAAGTTGTACCGCCCGACCTCGAGCCGCTGGAACCCGACGACCCCGAGCGGAGCGAGGAGGTCGCGGTAGAGGCGGGCGCGGACACCGCGGTCACGGATCCACTGACCGACGTGGCGCAGGTTGACGATCCCCATCGCCGCCTGGGCCTCGTTCATCTTCGCATTGATCCCGATGTCCCGGATGTCGTCCGAGGCGAGGAAGCCAAAGTTGCGGAGCTCCCGGATCCGCCGGTCGATTGCGCGGTCGCGTGAGGCGACTGCTCCACCCTCGAACGTGTGGAAGTTCTTCGTCGCGTGGAAGCTCAGGATCGACGCGTCGCCGAGGTCGAAGAGCCGGCCCTCGGTCGGCCGGACCCCGAAGCTGTGCGCCGCGTCGAAGATCGTCCACCGCGCGTGCTCCTTCGCGAGCGCCGCGAGCTCCCGCGCTCCGGCCGGGTTCCCGAAGACGTGCACCGGCAGGAGGCCGACCACGTCGTCGCCGCCGATCCGCTCCGCGACGAGCGCCGGGTCGAGCACGAACGTCTCCGGATCGACGTCGACGAACTCGGGCGTGAACCCCTCCCAGAGGAGCGCGGTCGTCGTGGCCGCGAACGTGAAGGGCGTCGTGATCACGGTGCCTCGCCGTCCGCCGACGGCCCTCAGGGCGAGCTGCAGCGCGAGCGTCCCGTTCGCGAGAGCCGCGACCCGGCGCGCCGGGAGGTAGCGGGCGAGCCGGAGCTCGAACTCCTTCAGGAACGGACCGGAGTTGCTCAGCTGTCGGCTCTTCCAGATCTTCCGGAGGAGCGCCTCGTACTCCTCGATCGGAGGCAGGCTCGGGCGGGTGACGTAGATCTTCGGCGACGCGGCGGCGCGAGGGCGCGCAACCCTTCCCATTCGCCGCGCCACGAGGCAGTGGCTACAAGAGCGTTTGGAACGAGGTAACCCCGCTCTACCGTCGGGGCGATCGGACCCCCCTCCGGGCACCGGAGGCTATCCGATCCGGGCCCGGCGCACATCGGGCGGGGACGCGTTCTTATCTCGTCCCTTCCTACGGAGGAGGCATGACGCGCTACGAAAACCCCGCCCTCACGGTCGACGCGGTGTGGATCCGCCGGGGCCGGGTCCTCCTGGTGCGCCGGGGGAGGCCTCCCTTCGTCGGTCAATGGGCCTTCCCGGGGGGGTTCGTCGAGCTCCGCGAGACCGTCGAGTCCGCGGTCGTCCGAGAACTGCACGAGGAGACCGGGCTCTCGGCCCGGCCGGTCGGGATCGTCGGCGTCTACTCGGGCCCGGACCGCGACCCGCGCAAGCCGACCGCGACCGTCGCGTTCCGGATGCGAGGTCGTGGGGGTCCGCCCCACGGACGGGACGACGCCCGTGAGGCGGCCTGGGTCCCTCTCGGCGAGGTCGGGCCGCTGGCGTTCGACCACGGCCGCATCCTCAAGGACGCCCTCGCGCTCGAGCGGCGGCGCCGCCGCGCCCGCTCCGGGTAGCGACGCGGCGGTCTACGGGGTCTCGGGTTCGCTCGGCGCGGGAGCGCTGGCCCCTGCGGTCACGACCTCGGTCGCCCGGGGCGTCTCCGGGCCCCGCGACCACGAGAGCGCCGCGGCGGCGAGGAGGATCACGACCGAGCCGTAGAGCGCGGCGCGGATCCCGGTGAGGAAGTCGCCCCCGATCCCGCCGACGAGGTTCGTCGTCCCGAGGAAGACCTCGTAGGCGACCTCGCGGGAGATGCTCGCCGACGCGATCGTGATCGCGAGCACGAAACTGAGCAGCGTGCCGATGTTCGAGAGCGTGACCCGGAGCCCGCTGACCTCGCCGAACGTGCGCGGGGTCGCCTGGCTCATGATCGCGGTGTTGTTCGCGGGGTAGAACATCCCGCTCCCGACGCCGGTGACGAGCGAGATGATCGGGATCCAGCCGAGCCAGCTCGTCAGCGAGAGCTGCGAGTACGCGAGCACGGCGACCGCCATCAGGAGGATGCCGGCGGTCGCGAGCGTGCGGGCCCCCCGGCGGTCGACGCGGGAGCCCATCCACGGGCCGACCAGCGCGCCGAGCAGGTACCCGGGCACGAGGAGGAGGGAGGCGCTGAGCGGGGTCAGGTCCCGGAGGCCCTGGAGGTACATCGTGAGCAGGAAGATCACCGCGAGGTAGCCCAGCGCCTGGAACAGGCCCGCGAGCAGCGAGAACCCCAGCACGCGGTTGCGGAGCTGCCGGAGGTCGAGCATCGGTTGGGCGGTCCGCAGCTCCGCATAGACGAAGACCGGCACGAGCGCGAAGCCGAGGACGATCCAGGCGACGTTGAGGAGCGAGGTCCCGAAGACCGCGAGCTCGATCAGGCCGTAGCAGAGCAGCGCGAGCAGCGCGGAGAAGAGCCCGAAGCCGACGAAGTCGAACCCGACCTTCTGGGGGGTGCTGGCCGGCAGCATCCGGAGCCCGAGGCCGACCGCGACGACCCCGATCGGGATGTTGATGAAGAAGATGTACCGCCACCCGAGCTCGGTCGTGATCACCCCGCCGAGCAGGATCCCGAGGATCGCGCCGACGCTCCATCCGAAGACGAGGAAGCCGAACGCCCGGCCGCGGCGCTCCGGCGGGAAGGCGGCGGCGATCAGCGCGCCCGAGTTCGCGAAGACGAGCGCCCCGCCGACCGCCTGGAACGCGCGGGCGGCGATCAGGATCTCGACGCTCGGCGAGAAGCCGGAGGCGGCGGAGCCGATCGTGAAGATCGCGAACCCGAGGTTGTAGACGCCCGCCCGGCCGAACATGTCGCCGAGGCGCCCGGCCTGGGTCGTGAGCGCGGCGGTGATCAGGAGGTAGATCAGGATCGTCCAGATGATCGACGAGAGCGACGCGGTCAGGTCCCGGGCCATCGTCGGCAGCGCGAGGATGACGATCGTGCTGTCGACCGCGACCATCAGGGTCCCGACGGTCGTCAGGAGGAGGACCGCGAACTCGACCTCCCGGGTCCGCCCGGCGGCGGGGGGAGGGCTCGGCGCGAGGGACGTCACAGGCTCAGGGCTCCGTTCGGACCGATATCGACCCGCGGCGGGATTTAGGGGTTTGCGGAACCCCACGCCACCCGGTGGCTCCCGACGGCGCCCCGGACCGCGCCCGCCGGGACCGCGGTCGCCATCCTCTTAACGCCCGCCTCGGTGGGTCGGCGTTCATGCCCCTGCGTCCGGTGCGCGAGGAGCACATCCGGCCCGGGCTGCTCTCGGACTTCATCCTCGGGAGCCAGGACGGCCTTGTGAACGTCCTCGGGATCCTGCTCGGCCTCGCGGCCGCGAACGCCGACCACGCGCTCGTCCTCATCGGCGCGCTGGCGGCGCTCGGCGCCGAGTCGGTCTCGATGGGCGCGGTCGCGTACACCTCGACGCTCGCCCGCCGCCGGGTCTACGAGGCGGAGCAGGCGAAGGAGCTCGAGGAGATGCGGACGATCCCCGACGCCGAGCGCGAGGAGGTCCGCACGATCTTCCGCCAGTGGGGATTCGCGGGCGACGAGCTCGAGGAGATGGTCCGTAAGATCGAGGCGAAGCCGCGGGCGATGCTCGAACTGATGATGGCCTTCGAGCTGAACCTCTCGACCGTCTCGGCGAGCCAGCCGCTCAACAGCGGACTGGTCGTGCTCGCGTCGACGGTCGTCGGTTCCGCGATCCCGATCCTGCCGTTCCTCGTGCCCGGCCTCGCGGTCACCTCGGCGGCGATCGGGTCGGTGGTCCTCAGCGGGATCGCGCTCTTCGGGATCGGCTGGTACGAGGCGAGCCTCACGATCGGGCCGTTCTGGAAGAGCGGCCTACGGATGCTTCTGATCGGCCTCGCGGCCGGGTTCGCGGGCTACCTGATCGGGCACTTCGCGCACCTCTACTAGGGCGCGAGGTCCCGCGCGCGATCACCCGGGGCGGGAGAACCGCCGCCCCGCGGGGGGATGCTCCATCGTCCGGCTCCACGGCAGATGGAACCGTCGGGGCCGGCGCACTTCGTGGTGCTGGCAGCCCGCGCACCAGACGACGATCTCGGTCGAGGACGCGAGCTCGGGCGTCGCGACGTGATCGGTATCGGGATGGCCGCAGTCCGAGCGCAGGCACGGGTGAGGGGCGCGCGCCGCGTCGGTAGCCATCACCCGTGGTAATACGTAGTCATGCGTATTAAACGTGCCGACCGACCCTCGGGGCGTCGGCGCGGACCCGGGCGGGCTACTTCGCGAGCGAGCGCAGCTCCTTCGCGACGCGCGCCTGCTTCTCCCGGTCGGTCAGCTCGCGCAGGTGGACCGAGACCGAGATCGTCCCGTTGAGCTCGAGGCTCTCCCGGAGCATCGGCAGCTTCAGCGCGACGTGCTCGAGGTGGATGTCGAGCTGGCCGTGGCGGTTCGCGACGGCCTCGACGAAGTCCTGGAACAGGTTCGGGCTCGCGGCGGGGTCGGGCGGAGGAGGTGCCATACGGACCCCATCGCGCCGGAGGATAGGAACCTATCGGCGGCGCCGACCGGTGGTCCCGAGGGCCGCCCGTTACTTCCCCAGTCCCGCGCGGTGGCGGAGCTGGTGGTAGAACCCGCCGAAGCTCGTCGCGGTCGGCGTGCGGAGCCCCTGGAGCCGGAGCTGCTCGCGGACCTCCTTCGCGCCCTGGCGCAGGTCGAGGATCTTCGCGGTGTCGTACTTGTACTGGAACGTCCCGGGAGGCCCCCGCGGGAACGGCTCCCAGTCGCGGGGCGTGGTCGTGCGGAGCTCGTGGAGGCGCTTTCCTTCCTTCGGCTGGAACGCGGGCAGCGTGAGGTGCTCCTCGGTCAGCCAGATCATCGTCGCGTCGCGGATCGCCTGCTCGGTCGTGTCGTCGAGCGCGCCGGGCGCGACCTGGCCCTGGACCCAGTTGACCATCGCGTCGAACGTCTTCTCCGCGTTCTCCTCGAGCATCACGAGGACCGCTAGCCGGATCGCGCTGCGGCGCAGCTGCTGGATGCCGGTGTCGGAGAGCCGGTAGTCGGCGGAGAGGCCGAGCAGCGCCTCCGCGTTGTCCGCGAGGTCGGCGAGGGGGAGCACGAAGAGCGGTCCGGGCGGGTCGTCCTTCCCCACGAACCAGAGCGAGAACTCGCGGCCGTTCGTGAGCAGCGCGAGCGGGACCTTCGCTTCCCTCGCCCAGTCGGCGACCTTTCCGATCTCGCTGACGTTCGCGGTGCGCTCGCGGACGTCCAGGAACAGCCGGGGCTGTCCCTCCGCGTTGAAGAGGGCGTAATCGACGTGGCCCTCGCCGCCCGTGACCGGGAAGT
>JASHQY010000006.1 GCA_030038885.1 Thermoplasmata archaeon
GCCGGCCTACACCACCCAGGACATCCACTCGGTCGGCGCGCGCTTCACCGCGATCGACCGGCACGCGACGTTCCGGCACAAGGGGATCGAGGTCCAGATGGCGTCCGCCGGCCACATCCCGGGCGCCTCGATGATGCTCTACCGGGGCGCGAAGGACGTCCTGTTCACCGGCGACCTGCAGACGATGCCGACGCACCTGGTCGGCGGGGCCGAGCCGCTCGAGTGCGACATCCTCGTGATCGAGTCGACCTACGCCGGCAAGGAGCACCCGGACCGCCGCGAGACCGAGCGTCGGTTCCGCGACAAGGTCGCGGAGACCGTCGAGCGGGGCGGCAAGGTGATCGTGCCGGCGTTCGCGGTCGGACGGGCCCAGGAGGTGCTGATGTCGCTCGCCGCCTCGGGGTTCGAGACGTACCTCGACGGGATGGCCCGCAAGGTCAACTCGATCTACCTCAGCGCGCCGGACTACCTCGCGGACGCGCGGAAGTTCCGGCGGGCGCTCGACGGCGTCCATGTCGTCGAGACTCCGGGCGATCGCAAGAAGGCGCTCCGCGAGGGGGACGTGATCGTGACGACCGGCGGGATGCTCGACGGCGGCCCCGTGCTCTACTACGTCGGGGAGCTCTACCGGGACGCGAACAGCTCGATCTTCCTCACGGGGTTCCAGGTCGAGGGCTCGAACGGCCGCCAGCTGATGGACGAGGGGACCCTCACGATCGACGGCACGACGATCCACCCGGTCTGCGAGATCGAGAAGTTCGACTTCTCGGCGCACGCGGGCCACTCCGACCTCGTGCGGTTCATCGAGGAGAGCCACGCGAAGACGGTCGTGCTGATGCACGGGGACCACCGGGAGCTCCTCAAGGAGGCGCTCCCGTCGAACCTCGAGGTCCTGACCCCCGAGAACGGCGCGCCGTTCTCGATCTGAACCGGACTACGCGCGCTCGGGTCCCCGGCGCGGCCGGGACGCGGTGGCCGGGGACCGGTCGCCGCCGTCGTCCGCGACCAGCGGGACCTCTTCCGTCGCTTCCTCGATCGGGGGCATCTCCCCCTTCGGCTCCATCAACCGCCGGAGGGTCGTCCAGAGGGTGTCGATCCCCTCCCCGCTGAGCGCCGAGACCCGCAGCCGGCGGGTCGCCCGCTGGCCGAGGTCCGATTTCGTCTCGACGTCGACGATCGGCAGGCGGGGGTACTCCTCGCGCCACTTCGCGAGCAGCGCCTCCTGCTCCTCGAGCGTGTAGCCGGACCCCCCGGTCGGGTCGATCACGAACAGGACGACCGTCGCGGCCCGCCCGACCGCGGTCGTCGCTTCCTCCTCGGCGAGGTTCGCGCGATGGGCGCGGCCGAGGACCCCGGGCGTATCGACGACCTGGAGCCGATCGAACCCCAGGTCCGCGTGGCCGACCGCGATCGAGAGCGTCGTGAACGGATAGTCGGCGACCTTCGGGCGGGCGGACGACAGCTTCGCGACCAGCGACGACTTCCCCACGTTCGGAAACCCCGCGACGACCAGCGTGGGCGCCGCCGGGTCGAGCCGCGGCCGGTTCCTAAGGAACTCGGTGACCGCGCGCACGATCTCGAGGTCCCGGTCGACCTCGCGCACGAAGCTCGACAGCCGGCCGTAGTACGCGCGGACCTGGTCGCCGAGCTCCTCGGCGCCGGACGCGCGGCGGGTCGCCGCTTCCGCCTCGCGCGAGAGCCCGCGGATCCGCTCCTCGGCCCGGCGGATCCGCACGAGGGCCCGGTCGAGCGTCCCATCGCCGAACGCCCCGGCGACCAGCGCCCGCTCGAACTCCGTCAATCCCGGCTTCGCGAACCGACGGGTCTCGAGCCGGAGGTGCCGCACGACCGTCGCGCCGCTGCGAACGATCTTCAGCTGGGCCCGCCGGCGGTCCCGCTCGGGCTTGGTCTCGCCGTGCGGGGTCGCGAGCGACGCGCGATGGAAGGCGGTGTCGAGGATCTCGACCGACGGGGGCGGTCGACGGGGGGTCGACGCCCGGCGTCGTGCCGGCGAACGAGCGCGCGTCATGGAGGGTCCGCCCGACGAGGGAGCCGGTCACCTCGAATAGGTTTGCCCCGAACGGCGCCCCGCATCCGAACCGATAAATCCCTCACCCCGCTCGGTGTGCCCCCGGGGATCGGTCGTGTCTCGCTGGATTCCGGACGAGCCCGGCGAGGAGGCCGCGCTCCTCGACGCGCTCGGGATCTCCTCGACCGACCAGCTCTTCACGGACGTCCCGAAGAAGGCGCGGATCGGGCGCCTCGGGGTCGGTCCGGGGCACGACGAGCCCGAGGTCGTCCGCCAGATCGACCGCCTGCTCGAGCGGAACAAGCCGCTCGCGAAGTTCGCGAGCTTCCTCGGTGGGCGGATCTCGGCGCGCTACTCCCCCGCGGCCGTCGACGCGATCGTCTCCCGCAGCGAGTTCTACACCGCGTACACTCCGTACCAGCCCGAGGCGAGCCAGGGGATGCTGCGGGCCCTGTTCGAGTTCCAGAGCCTCTGGGTCGAGCTCACGGGGCTCGACGTGGCGAACGCCTCGCTCTACGACGGAGCGACCGCCGCCGGCGAGGCGCTGCTCTTCTGCCGGCGGCTCCACGACGGACGGCGGTTCCTCGTGCCGGCGAGCCTCCCGTGGGAGGAGAAGAGCGTGCTCCGGAACTACGCGACCGGCCCGGGGCTCGCCGTCGAGGAGATCCCGTTCGACGACCGGACCGGCCGGCTCGACCTCGATTTCGTCCGACGGGCGGTCGGCACGGGGGATGTCTTCGGCCTGCTCGCGGACGTCCCCAACGGGTTCGGCCACGTCGACGAGAGCGTGGCCGACCTCAAGGGCCTCCTCGGGGAGATCCCGTTCGTCGTCTCGGCCGATCCGCTCGCGCTGACGGTCCTCGAGCCACCCGGCGCCTACGGGGCGGACGTGGTGGTCGGCGAGGGACAGGGCTTCGGGACCCCTCCGTCGTTCGGGGGTCCGCTGCTCGGGCTGTTCGCCTGCCGCCGCGAGCACGTCCGCTCGGCCCCCGGCCGCATCGTGGGCGCGACCCGTGACGTCGACGGCCGTCCGGCCTACGCGCTCACGCTGCAGACGCGCGAGCAGCACATCCGCCGCTCGCGGGCGACGTCGAACATCTGCACGAACCAGTCGCTGATGGCGCTCGCGTTCGTGGTCTACGCGAGCGTGGTCGGCCCGCGCGGACTCGCCGAGCTCCAGGCATCGATCGCCGAGAAGGCGCGGACGCTCGCGAGCGCGCTCGGGGGGATCGACGGGATCCAGGCGCCCCGGTTCGAGGCGCCGTACCTCGGCGAGTTCACGATCGAGCTTCAGCGCGGCACCGCGGCGGAGTTCCTCGACCGCCTGCGGCGCAAGAAGGTCCTCGGGGGCATCTCGCTCGCGGACCCGCGCCCCGGAGCGACGGACCGCGCGGCCCGGATCCTGGTGGCCGCCTCGGACGCGACCACCGAGAAGGAGATCCAGAAGTACGCGCGCGCGGCGCGATCGGCCGTCGCCGCGGTCGGGAGGAGCGCGTGACGTTCCGCCAGGCCGCCTGGGACGAGCCCTCGATCTGGGACCTCGCCCCGGCCCGGAAGGCATCGGCCCCGCCGACGATCCCCGGGATCCCCGACCGGCTCCGTCGGAAGGAGGCGGCCCGCTGGCCCGAGCTCTCGGAGCTCGAGGTCGTCCGGCACTACACCCGGCTGTCGCAGATGAACTTCGGCATCGACACCGCGCCCTACGCGCTCGGGTCGTGCACGATGAAGTACAATCCGAAGGTCTCCGAGATGCTCGCCCGCCGGCCGGGGGCCGCCGGGCTGCACCCGTACCAGCCGGAAGCGACCGTGCAGGGCGCGCTCGAGCTCGCCTGGCGGCTCGAGCGCCTGCTGGCGAAGGTGACCGGGCTCTCCGAGGTCTCGCTGCAGGCCGCGGCGGGCGCCCACGGAGAGTGGGCGGCGCTCCTGATGGTGCGCGCGTACTTCCGCGATCGCGCAGAGCTCGAGCGACGCACCGAGGTGCTCCTGCCGGACACCGCGCACGGCACGAACCCCGCGTCGGCGATGATGGCGGGATTCACGACCCGCGAGATCGCGTCGAAGGACGGGTGCGTCGACCTCGCCGCCCTCCGGTCCGCGGTCGGCGAGCACACCGCGTGCTTCATGCTGACCAACCCGAACACCGCCGGGCTCTTCGAGAGCGACATCCTCGAGATCGCGGAGACCGTGCACGGGGCGGGCGGGATGCTCTACTACGACGGGGCGAACCTCAACGCGATCCTCGGCATCACCCACCCGGGCCGGATGGGGTTCGACGTCGCCCACCTGAACCTCCACAAGACCTTCGCGACCCCGCACGGGGGCGGGGGCCCCGGCGCGGGGGTGCTGGCCGCCGGTGAGGCGCTCGCGCCGTACCTTCCGGTCCCGCGGATCGCGAAGGACGGGCGGACGTTCCGGTTCGACTACGACCGTCCGAAGTCGATCGGGAAGATCAAGACCGCCTACGGCAACTTCGGACTCGACCTCCGGGCCTACGCGTTCGCGCTCACCCACGGGGAGGAAGGGCTCCAGCACGTCGCCCGGCGCGCGGTCCTGAACTCGAACTACCTCGCGCTGCGGATGGGCGAGAGCCTCCCGCGGCCGTTCCGGCGGCTCGTGAAGCACGAGTTCCTCCTCTCCGGCGCCCCGCTCAAGGCCCGGGGGGTGCGGACGCTCGACCTCGCGAAGCGGCTCCTGGACGAGGGCGTGCACGCGCCGACGGTCTACTTCCCGTCGCTGGTCGAGGAGGCGCTCATGATCGAGCTGCCCGAGACCGAGTCGAAGCGCGAGCTCGACCAGTACATCGCGGCGTTCGCGCGGGCCGTGGCGGACTCGCCGGAGCACCTGCGGGCGGCCCCCCGGTCGCTCGCGGTCGGCCGGATCGACGAGGTGCAGGCCGCCCGGGAACCCCGGCTCTCGTGGAAGGACCTGCGCGCCGCGGCCGCAAAGGTTGAAACCCCGGGTCCCGTGGGTCCCGCGCCATGAAGCCCCGCGTCCTCAAGTTGTTCGCCCAGCTCGACCCGAAGCCCGAGGCGATCGTGATCGCCAACTCGATCGACCCGCACCTCGACCAGACGTTCTTCTACCTGTTCGACGTGCCCGCCGGTCTCTTCGAGGGGTCGATCGCGATCGCGCACCCGGACGGCGAGCTCGACGTCTTCTCCTCCCCTCTCGAGGCGGAGACCGCGCACGAGGCGGCGAAGCGCGACCCGCACGTCGCGGTCCACGTCGCCGGGCGCGACGAGACCGCGGCCGCCGCCCGCAAGCTCCTCGGGGCGTCGACCGACCTCGCGCTGAACTTCCGCGAACTGACCCACGAGTGGTTCCTGCGGCTCGACGGGTCGTTCCCGGGGGCGAAGTGGACCGACTGCTCGAACGCGATCCGGAAGGCCCGGGTCACGAAGGACGCGAACGAGATCGAGCTGTTGCGCCGCGCCTCCGAGATCGGTTCGAAGGTCGGTCGGGAGATCCCCGGGATGCTGCGGGCCGGGATCTCCGAGCTCGAGCTCGCGGCGGAGATGGAACACCAGATGGGCCTCCACGGCGCGAGCGGGCGCTCGTTCGCGACGATCGTCGCGTTCGGCCCCCATAGCGCGGAACCGCACTACGCTCCCGCCGACACGAAGCTCAAGGCGGGGGACTCGATCGTCTGCGACTTCGGGGCGTACTACCACCGCTACGCGAGCGACATCACCCGTTCGTTCCACTTCGGCCGGCGGGACGACGAGATGAAGCAGGTCCACGAGACCGTCCAGAAGGCCCAGCACGCCGCGCTCGGGGCCGTGCGGCCCGGAGTGCCCTCGAAGGAGGTCCACCTGGCCGCCGCCCAGGTGATCGACGCGTCGCCGTGGAAGGGCCGGCTGACCCACGGGGTCGGCCACTCGATCGGACTGGTCGTCCACGACGGCTGGGCGTACGGACCGACCGCCGAGGACCCGCTCGAGGTCGGGATGGCGATCACCGTCGAGCCGGGGATCTACCTGCCCGGGCACGGCGGCGTCCGGATCGAGGACGACATCGTCGTCACGAAGAACGGCTACGAATTCCTCACGACGGCTCCCCGCGAGTACGTCGAGGTCCCCGCGTGAGGTTCGGGATCCTCACGGGCGGTGGCGACTGCCCGGGCCTGAACCCGGCGATCCGCGCGGTCGTCCAGCGGGCGGCTCGGTTCGGCCACGACAGCGTGGGGTTCCTGGACGGCTGGAAGGGCGTGCGCGACGACCGGTCGCGGCCGCTCGACGGCGCGGCGGTCCACGGGCTCGTCGGCCGCGGCGGCACGATCCTCGGGAGCTCGCGGACCAATCCGTTCGCGAAGGAGGAGGACGCCGCGAGGGTCCTCGCGACGCTCGCGGCCCACGGGATCGACGCGCTGGTCGCGATCGGCGGCGACGACACCCTCGGCGCGGCGCGCGAATTGTCGCGGCGGGGCGGGAAGGTCGTCGGCGTGCCGAAGACGATGGACAACGACGTCGCGGGCACGGACTGGACGTTCGGGTACCAGTCCGCCGTGGCGGTCGCGGTCGACGCGCTCGAGCGCCTCCGCGACACGGCCGACAGCCACCATCGGGCGATCGTCCTCGAGGTCATGGGCCGCCACGCCGGGTGGGTCGCGCTCGGGACCGGGCTCGCCGGGGGCGCGGACGCGACCCTGGTCCCCGAGGAGCCGTTCGACGAGGAGGCCCTCCTCGAGAAGGTCCGACGCGCGGTCGCGGAACGGGGCTACGCGCTCGTGGTCGCGAGCGAGGGGATCGACCTCGGCACGCGGCGCGGCGCGGCCGGTGGGAAGGACGAGTTCGGCCACGAGCTCCTCCGCGAGCGCGAGGTCGGCGCGGAGCTCGCCCACCGTATCGAAGCGCAGACCGGGGTCGAGTCCCGCAGCGCGCAGATCGGCCACATCCAGCGCGGCGGCCCGCCGATCCTGTTCGACCGCCTCCTCGCGACCCGCCTGGGCGTGGGGGCGGTGGACCTCGCGCTCGCCCGCCGGTTCGGGCAGGTCGCGGTCCTGCGCGGCGCCGCGATCGTCGGGATCCCGTTCGACGAGGCGCTCGGCGCGCCGAAGACCGTGACGCCCGACTGGCTCGACCTCCTCCACACGTTCGACGCCTGAGACGATCCGTGTCGGTGCGGGCGCTCTGGTACCGGAACGGCGTTCTCTTCCTGCTCGACCAGCGGGCCCTGCCCGCCCGCACGGTCGTGCGGCGCCTCTCGACCCTGCGTGCGGTCGCCGACGCGATCCGAACGATGGCGGTCCGCGGCGCCCCGTCGATCGGGGTCGCGGCCGCGTACGGGATGGTCCTCGGCGCGCGCGAGGGGCGATGGTCCCCCGGGCGCGCGGCGAGCGCGCTGCGGGCGACCCGCCCCACCGCGGTCGACCTCTTCGTGGGGATCGAGACGGTCCGCCGGGCGTGGGCGGCCGGCGAGGACCCGCGCGCGGCCGC
>JASHQY010000044.1 GCA_030038885.1 Thermoplasmata archaeon
CGCGCGTTCGGCGACGCGGTTGCGGTCTACCTCGACGGCCCGCCGCGGCCGAGCGGGACCCCGTCGCAGCTCATCGACCTCTCGCACGGCGCGCCGCGCGCCGTCGCGCGGACGTGAGCGCCATGGCGCCGTACCCCGACGATCTCCCTCGGTGGCGCGCGGCCGCCCGCATCGCGTCCCGGGCGCGGGAGCTCGGCCTTCGCCTGACGGTCCCGGGCGCGCGCCGTCGGGACGTCGCGGACGCGATCGAGGCGTACGTCCGGGAGGCGGGCGCGCAGCCGGCGTTCCCGACGAACCTCTCGCGCAACGACGAGGCGGCCCACTACACCCCGAGCGCCGACGACACCGCGGTCTTCGAGGACGGCGACCTCGTGAAGGTCGACGTCGGCGCCCATTTGGACGGGGCGATCGCCGACACCGCGGACACGGTCGAGGTCGGAGGGAGCCGACGCCACGAGAACCTGATCCGGGCCGCCCGCGACGGCCTGCGCGCCGGGATCGCCCAGGTCCGCCCCGGCGGGCCGATCGAGGACGTGAGCCGCGCGATCGCCGAGGCGATCCGCGCGCACGGGGTGAAGCCGATCGTCGACCTCACCGGCCACTCGATCGAGCCGTACCTCCTGCACGCCGGCACGTCGATCCCGAACGTCCCCGGCCACAGCGAGGGGACCCTCGTGGAGGGGCAGATCGTCGCGATCGAACCGTTCGCGACGAACGGCATGGGCTCGATCCGCAACGGCCCGTTCGGCAACATCGTGCGGTTCCGGCGGGACCCGGGCGCGGCCGACCCCGCGCTCGCCCGGCTGTTCGGCCGGTTCCGCACGCTCCCGTTCGCCGTGCGCTGGGTGACCGCATCCGAGGAACGGGACGCGCTGCGCCGCGCCCGGGCGATCCTCCAGTCGTACCCGGTCTTCGTCGAGCGCGCGGGCGGGCTCGTCGCCCAGGCGGAGCACACGGTCCTGGTCGGCCCGACGGGCGCCGAGGTCCTCTCCGCCCCCCTGCCCGACTGACCCACCGCCCGCCGGGGGGCGTCGACCCGGGCGATCGCGCTCTAGGGGCCGCGCACCGGCAGTGGAGCGTCCCCGGGGGCGACCGACCCGGACGCGGGAAGGGCCGTTCCGCACCCGGGGCAGAACGTCGCCCGGGACAGGCTCGATCGTCCGCACTGGGGGCAGGTCCGCAGGAACTCCCGTCGGAGCGCTCGCCCCCGGAGGATGACGCCGGCGATCATCACGGCCGCCCCGACGACGAGGAGCGCGAGGAGCGGCAGGGACGCGGGGGGCGGTCCGGAACGCGGCGCGGAGGTCAGGGCGATCGCGCTGGAGCCGAGGGCCCCGGCGAGCAGGAGCGTGGCGCCGATGATCACGATCATCTGCTGCGGGCGCAGCGCCCGCGACCAGTACATCGCGTTCCGTTCCGCGCGGGTCGGACCCCCGACCATCCCGGGGGACAGGAGCGCGACGAGGTATATCTCACGCCACCGGCCGATCACGCCCGCGGGTTCTCGAACTCGGCCCGGGCGAGCGCGGCGCCCGCGACGACCGCCTCGAGCTTCCGGGTCGCGATGTCGATGCGGCGGGTCCGCAGGCCGCAGTCGGGATTGACCCAGAGGCGGGCGGGGTCGCCGAGGTACTTCGCGGCGCGGCGGATCCGGTCCGCGACGAGCTCGGGCTTCTCGACCTCGTCGCGGTGGACGTCGACGACCCCGAGGCCGATCGAGCGGGAGTCGCCGTACTCGGCGAGCGCCTTCAGCACCTCGTAGCCGTCGCGCCCGTCCCGGTCCCGGTTCGCGAACTCCCAGGCCCACTGCCGGCAGCGCTTCGCCTCGAGGAGCTCCGGCAGGAGGTCGCGGTAGTCGGAGTAGCAGATGTGCATCGAGAACTCGGCGTCGAGCCCGTCGGTCGCCGCGTTGAACCCCTCGACCACGAGGTCGGCCTCGTCCGGATGCGTCCCCGCGGCCGGCTCGTCGATCTGAATCACGCGGCATCCCCGCTCGATCAGCGCGGCGAGCGTCGGGCGGATCGCCCGCTGCGCGAGGTCGACGACGAACTCGCGCTGCGCCGCCCGCCGGACGCTCGGGCCCTTCCAGCCGGGCCGGCGGGCGAGGTAGTGCTCGTTGTACGACCAGTCGGCGAGCGTGTACGGTCCCGTGATCGGCAGCTTCGGCTCGCCGCGGGCGTGTCGGCGGACGAAGTCGAACTCCTCGACGTGGTACGGCCGCTCGAGGCGGACCTCGTCGGTCACCGCCGCCTTGAGGTAGTACTTGTTGTCGAACGAGCGCACGTGGCCCTGGAACTGGAACCCGCGCATCTGGCGGATCGGGTACTCGTACATCTCGATGCGGCGCGCCTCGCCGTCGTAGACCCGCGCGAGGCCGGCGGCCTCGAGGAGGCGGAGCGCGAACAGCGCCCCCAGGTCGCGGACCCCCTCCGCGCCGGCCTCGCGCGAGCGCCCGTCGAGGAGCGCCGCGGCGGCCGCCGGCGCGTCGTCCGCGAAGTGGTAGCGCTCGTTCGCCCCGCGGAACTCCTCGCGCGCGCGCGCATCGAGCGGCTCGCCGTGCTGGCCGAGGATCTGCCAGCGGGGCTTCATCAGGCTCCCGATCTCCTGGGCCGGGAACAGCCGGGCGCTCACGGCCCGCCTCCGCCCTCGCGGGAGAGCATCTGCTGGGCCGCCGGGAGCAGGTGGAGCTTGCGGGTCGCCGGTTCCCACGGGACGAGGTCGAGCGGTCCGCCGGGTCCGAGCCAGACGACCGACGGGCGGCGCCGCTCCTTGAGCGCGTGGACGATGCGGACGACGTCCGCGGCCTCCTCGACGAGGGTCGTGCGGGGGTCGACGACCCCGAGTCCGAGCCCCCGCCGCTCGGCGGAGGACGGGATCGCCTCCCAGTCGGTCTCGGCGAGGTCGACGCCGACGATCCCGACCGGCAGTCGATCGAGCAGCGGAAAGGCGGGGACCGCGTCCGCGCCGTACGTCCAGACGAGGGTCGTCGCGCTCCCGGCGCTCGCGCGGATCGCGGCGTACGCCGCGACGACCGCCTCCGCGAGCGCGCGCTCGGGCGGCCGGTCGACCAGGAGCGGCTCGGTGAACTGGAACGTCGCGTAGCCGGCGCCGGCGAGCTCGCGGACCTCCTCCGCGAGGAGCCGCCCGAGCCGGTGGACGAGGGCCTCCTCCGCCTCGCCCGAGCGGTTCTCGAGCAGCCCCGCGAACGTGTACGGCCCCGGCACGAGGACGCCGGCGCGCGCGGGATCCGCGCGGAGCGCGGGCGGCAATCGCGCAGCGATCGCGCCCGGCACGCGTTCGGGCGGCGCGTGGAGGATCGGCTGCCGGTAGAACGTGTTCGTCTCGAACCAGCGGGTGAGCGGACCGACCGTGAACCCCTCCCACGTCTCGGCGAACGGCCGGAAGAGGTCGGCCGAGCGGAGGTAGCCGCCGGTGATCGTCGTGAACCCGAGCCGCCGCTCGAGCGCGACGACCTCGGCCTCGGTGCGGCCGTAGAGGTCCTCGACGACCTCGGGCGTCACGCGGCCGCGGTCGAGGTCCCGGGTCGCGGCGACCAGCGCCTCGGAGCGGGGGAACGGGCCGGTCAGCCCGGTGCGAACGATCACGGACCGAGCGACCGTCCGGCCGCTTTAACGGTGGCGAGATGCGAGCGGAGAAACGGGGTTGCGTCGGGGGTAAGGCCCCGCGTCAGGCCGCGAGGTTCGCCCGCACGATGCGGTCGAAGTCCTCGGGCTTCGGCGGCCACCCCTCGGTCATGTACCGGACGAACGCCGCGCGGTCCGGCTGGGTGAGCGCCTCGTTGGTCGCGCGCTCGAACCCGATCGAGGAAACGTACCGGTCTCCGAGCGCGTGCCGGGCCCCGTAGTGCGCGGGATAGACCTCGGTCGCGTCCGGCAGGCGGAGGAGCTGCTCGGTGAGGCTCTCCCAGAGGAGGTCCGGCGACCCCCCGCCGAGGTCGGTCCTCCCGCACGAGCCGAGGAGGAGCGTGTCGCCGGTGAAGATCGTGCCGCGCACCCGGAGCGTGAGGTGGTCGAGGGTGTGCCCCGGCGTCTCCAGGACCGAGAGCTCCTCGCGGCCGAACGACAGCGCCTCGCCGCCGGAGAGCGCGCGGTGCGGGTACTCGGCGGGCGAGCGGTGGCTGACGTAGATCGGCGCGCCGGTCGCGGCGTGCAGCGCGGCGTGGCCGGCGAGATGATCGGCGTGCGTGTGGGACTCGACGATCGCGGCGAGGCGCCACTCCCCGTCGCGCAGGAGCGCGAGGTAGGGCGCGACGTCGATCCCCGGGTCGATCAGGATCCCGACCCGCTCGTGGGGGTCGCCGACGAAGTACGCAAGGCAGCCGGAGTCCGGCCGCGGCAGCTGCCGTAGGACGAGGTCGACGCCGTCCGCGTTGAGGTCGTAGCGCGGGACGCGGGGGTCGGCGATCCGCGCGTACTCATCGAGGCCGCCCTCGAGCGCCGCCGACCGGGGGAATCCGTGCTGCTGGAGGAAGCCGACCGCGCGCCGCGCGAGGAACCCCAGGTGGTCGTACGCGACGATCGGGCGATCGACCGGCAGCGAGCCGAGCCCGCCGGGCAGGGCGTGCAGCGGCAGGGGATGGTCGCCCGGGAGCGCGGCGATCCGCCGCTCGTCGGCCGGCCGGACGTCGAGGAGGTAGGGCGGCGACGGACCCTCGAGGAGCGCGCGCAGCGCCGGCGGGGCGATCAGGTCGATCGCCCCGTCCCGCGGGGGGCGGAAGTACGGGTGCGGGAGCGCGGAGGAGTCCGTCGCCATGCCGAGGTCGGTCAGGCCGTCGAGGGATATTTATCCCGAGGTCCCGGCGCGGATTTCGCCGGGCGGATGCCGAACCGGGGCCCATCCGTCAATCGCCGAACCCCCCGAACGTCTCCGGCAAAGCGTTAATACACGACCCTTGGGTGAACGCATCGTCCATGGCGGAGAGCAGCCCCGCACCGGTCGTCGAGGGCCGGCCCGCCCGCCGCACGCCCCGCGCGCGCCGCTCGGCCGCCGCCGCGAGCGAGGGGAAGACCGCGGCGCTGGGCCGGCGCGCGGTCGCGCTCTCGCGCTTCTACTCCGGGAAGATCGAGACGGTCCCCAAGGTCCCGGTCCGCTCGCTCCGGGACTTCGCGCTGTGGTACACGCCGGGCGTCGCCGAGGTCTCCCGGGCGATCCAGTCGGACCCGGAGCGCTCGTTCGACCTCACCGGGCGCTGGAACACGATCGCGATCGTCACGGACGGCTCGCGGGTGCTCGGCCTCGGGGACATCGGGCCGCGCGCGGCGCTGCCGGTGATGGAAGGCAAGGCCCTCCTGTTCAAGTGGCTCGGCGGGGTGGACGCGGTCCCGCTCCCGATCCACGCCGCGACGCCGGAGGCGTTCGTCGCGACCGTCGAGGCGATCGCCCCCGCGTTCGGGGGGATCAACCTCGAGGACATCGCGTCGCCGAAGTGCTTCGGGATCCTCGAGGAGCTGCAGCGCCGCCTCCCGATCCCGGTCTGGCACGACGACCAGCTCGGCACCGCCGCGTCCACGATCGCCGGCGTGCTGAACGCGCTCGAGCTGACGCACCGCTCGGTCCGTGAGATCCGGACCGTGCTGCTCGGCGCGGGCGCGGCGAACCTCGTGACCGCCCGGCTCCTGCTCGCCCTCGGCCACGACCCGCACCGGCTCTCGGTCGTCGACCAGCGGGGGGTGCTCGACGCCGAGCGCGACGACGTGGACGAATTGATGGTGCGGAACCCGTGGAAGTACCGCATCGCCCTCCAGACCGACGGCGGCGGCCGGACCGGCGACTTCGCGCACGCGGTCGCGGGCGCGGACGTGCTCCTCGCCGCGTCGACCCCCGATCCGACCACGATCCGGCCCGAGCACGTCCGGTCGATGGCCCCGTCGCCGATCGTGTTCGCGCTCGCGAACCCGGTGCCCGAGATCTGGCCCGCGGTCGCGACGGCGGCGGGGGCCGCGATCGTCGCGACCGGGCGCTCCGACTTCCCGAACCAGGTGAACAACTCGCTGATCTTCCCCTCGGTCTTCCGCGGGGTGCTCGACGCGCGCGCCCGATCGATCCCGGACGAGATCGTCCTCGCGGCCGCCCGCGAGCTCGCGCTCCACGCCCACGACCAGGGCCTCTCGACGACCCACCTCCTGCCGACGATGGAGGAGGTCGCGGTCTTCCCGCACGTCGCGGCGGCCGTGGGGGAGGCCGCGGTGCGGCTCGGGATCGCGCGCCGCCCGCTCTCCCGGGAGGAGTACTACGCGCGGGCGCGCCAGCTGATGGACCGATCGGGCCGCCTGGTCCGGGCGCTCGCCCGCGCCCGGCTCACCCCCCCGATGCCGAGCGCGAAGGCGCTCCCGGAGCGGAACGAAGGATGAACGCAAGCAACGAGACGGCCGCGAGCGGACCCGCCGACACGCCGACCGTGCCGATCCACCTGCGGCCCGCCCGGCCCGCGGACGTGCCGGCCCTCGTCCCGCTCCTAATGCGCCTGAAGCGCCTGAACGAGGAGTTCGATCCGCTCCTCAAGGTCCGCGACGACGCCGAGCGGCAGGCGGACGAGGTCCTGCGCGCGCAGCTCTCCGACCCGAAGGCGGTGATCCTCGCGGCGGAGGGCGTCGGGGCCGACAAGGACAAGGTCGTCGGGTTCGTCCGCGCGCTCGTCCGCGAGCGCCCGTTCTACACCCCCGAGTGGGAGGGCGTGATCGTCGACATCTACCTCCTGCCGCTCTACCGGCGCCGCGGGGTCGGCGAATACCTCCTCCGCGAGACGTCGGCGGCGCTGAAGGCGAAGGGCGCGGGCGTCGTGACCGCCGAGTTCCCGGCGCAGAACGAGATCGCGAGCCGGTTCTACGCGAAGCGGGGCTTCCGGCCGATCCAGCTGCTCCACGCCCGGTCGCTCTGAACCGGGGCGCGACGGCCGCCCCCGGGCGAGAACGTTAAGCGAGCCCGTCCTCCTGCGCCGGCATGCCGAAGCCGCCGGCCCCCCGCGCGCCCCCGACCCCGAAGTTCCTCCGCCGAGGGAAGGTCAAGGAGGTCTACGAGATCTCGCCGACCGAGCTCGAGTTCCGGTTCACGAACGACATCTCGGTGTTCGACAAGCACATCCCGAGCGAGATCCCGCACAAGGGCGAGACCCTCGCGCGGACCGCCGCGCACTGGTTCGAGGTCTGCCAGCGCCTCAAGGTGCCGCACCACTTCCTCGGGCTCTCGGGCCCGACGACGATGCGGGTGAAGCGCGTCCAGGTCGTGCCCGAGCCGAGGACGCTCGGGCCGCACGCGACGAGCTACCTCGTCCCGCTCGAGCTGATCGTGCGCTACTACCTCGCCGGGTCGATGTGGGACCGGGTGAAGGCCGGCAAGGTCAGTGCCGCCGACTTGGGGTTCCCCGCCGGCAAGACCCTCGAGTACGGCGTCCGCCTCCCCGAGCCGCACTTCGAGGTGACGACGAAGCTCGAGCCGGTCGACCGGCTGCTCACGATCCCGGACGCCCTCGCGCTCTCGGGCCTCGACCGCCGGCAGCTCGACCAGATCCGGGAGACGATCCTGAAGGTCGACGCGGCGATGCAGGCCGAGATCGGCCCGCGGGGGCTGATCCACGTCGACGGGAAGAAGGAGTTCGGGGTCGACGACCACGGCGGGCTGATGATCGTCGACACGTTCGGCACCGCGGACGAGGACCGGTTCTGGGACCAGGACGCCTACGAGCGCGGCCGCCAGGTCGACTTCTCGAAGGAGTTCGTCCGCCAGCACTACCGGTCGACGGGGTACTACGATCAGCTCCAGCACGCGCGCGAGGCGCACGCGGCCGAGCCCCCGATCCCCCCGCTGCCGCCGCTCCTGGTCGACGAGGTGAGCCGGCTCTACACGACCGTCTACCAGCGGCTCACCGGCCAGCCGTTCGCGGCCGCGGCGACGCCCTCCTGAGCGCGGGCGCGGGGGGATGGACGCCCGTCGCACGGTCCGGGCCCCGCGGCCGAACCCCGGGCGACGGTCCGAGGCGATCTGGTCGCGCGCGCGGGCGATCGCCGTGCTCGACGACCCCGGCCGGCCGGCGCGCGAGGACCCGGGCGCGCTGTGGGACCTCGCGGGGATCGGGCCCGGGATGACGATCGCCGACGTCGGGGCCGGCACCGGCTTCTACGCGTTCCCGGCGAGCGAGCGGGTCGGTCCGAGCGGCCGGGTCTATGCGGTCGACCGCTCGCCCGAGCTCGTCGCGCTCGTGCGGGCGCGGGCCCGGGAGCGCCGGCGCCGGAACCTCATCGCGGTCCGCTCGCGCCCCGCGCGGATCCCGCTCCCCGACGCGGTCGCGGACCGGGTGCTCCTCGCGAACGTCCTCCACGGGATCCCGCCGGCGACCGTCCGCGAGGCGGTGCGCCTGTTGCGACCGGGCGGGCGGCTGATCGATGTCGACTGGGCCAAGCGCCCGACCCCGAACGGACCGCCGGTCGCGCACCGCCTCTCGGTGGCGGAGGCGCGGCGGACCCTCGCGGCCCACGGGCTGCGGCCGGGTGCGGCGCACGACCTCGGCCCGGAGCACTACGTCCTGGTCGCCGAGCAGCCGCTCGGTCCCGGGCACCGTCGGGCGGCGTCCCCGGGCCCGCCGCGGCGGGTCCCGACGCGACCCGCCTGACGTCCACCGTTCACCGTTCCACGACCCCTCCCGTACGCTTATCCTGCCTCGGCCGGTCGCCGAGCCGTGCCGACGAAGAGCCCGAATCGCGCCGCGGGCGGTGCCGAGGCGCCGAGCGAGCCGCCCGAGGAGCCGAAGCCCGAGATCGCGCTCGAGGACCTCCCGGGCGTGGGGCAGACCACCGCCGACAAGCTGCGCGAGGCCGGCTACACCGATCTGATGGAGCTCGCGGTCGCGTCCCCCGGGGACGTCGCCGAGGCGGCCGAGATCGGGACGGCGAGCGCGCAGAAGATCATCGGCGAGGCGCGGCGCCGCGCGGACGTCGGGCAGTTCGAGAGCGGGACGGTCCTCCTCGCCCGCCGCAAGAAGCTCGGCCGCATCACGACGAACGCGAAGGCGCTCGACGAGCTCCTGGGCGGGGGCGTCGAGACCCAGGCGATCACCGAGTTCTCGGGCGAGTTCGGGTCGGGCAAGACCCAGCTCGCGCACCAGATGGCGGTCGACGTCCAGCTGCCGGTCGACCAGGGCGGCCTCCTCGGCGAGGCGGTCTACATCGACACCGAGGGCACGTTCCGTCCCGAGCGGGTCGTCGACATGGCGAAGGGCGTCGGGCTCGACCCCGAGACGACCCTCGCGCGGATCCACGTCGCGCGCGCCTACAATTCGAACCACCAGATGCTGCTCGTCCAGAAGGCCCAGGAGCTCGCGCGCGAGCACCCGATCCGCCTGCTCGCGGTCGACTCCCTGACCGCCCACTTCCGGGCCGAGTACCTGGGACGCGGCGAGCTCGCGCCGCGCCAGCAGCTCCTGAACAAGCACCTCCACGAGCTCTCGCGCTTCGGGGACGCGTACAACGCGGCGGTCGTCGTCACGAACCAGGTCTCCGCGCGCCCGGACATCCTGTTCGGCGACCCGACGCGGCCGATCGGCGGGAACATCGTCGCCCACGCGGCGACGTACCGCGTCTACCTGCGCAAGTCGAAGCCGCCGCGCCGGATCGCGCGGCTGATCGATTCGCCGAACCTCCCCGAGGGCGAGGCGGTCGTCTCGCTGACGTCGGAGGGGATCCGCGACTAGCGGGGTCCGCGCCCGCCGCCGACGCGGCGCAGCGCGGTCGCCTTCACGTAGAGGAACACGCGGCCTCCCGGGCGCAGCGCGAGCTGCCGCACCGGCTCCTCGGTGAGCGCGACCCGCAGCCGGACGCCCGCGCAGCGGACGATCAGCGTGACCTCCGGGCGGCCGGGCGTCCGCCGGAGCGAGGCGACCCGGCCCGGCAGGACGTTCCGCGCGCTCGACGGGAACCGGCGGCGCGCGACGACGATCGCCTCGGGGTCGAGGAGCATCGCGACCGGTGCCCCCTCCTCGGCGAGGAACGCGACCCGGAGGCGGAGCGAGCGTCCGACGCGGACCTCGGGGGCCGGCGCGCGGTGGAAGATCCCGCGGAGGAGGTTCGCGGGCGCGGGAGCGGCGAGCGGCCGCGCGTCGAGCAGCTCGACCGCCCCGAACCCGCCCCGGACGATCCGGTCCCCGAGCGGCGTGAGGAGCGTCCCCCCGTGGCCCGCCCCGCCGCGGCGCGCGGTCACGACCGGTCCGCCGAAGGCCCGCGCGAGGCGGGCGATCCGGTAGACCGCGCGGTCGCGCGACATCCCGAGCCGCCGGCTCGCGGCGACGACCGAGCGCTCCCGCGCGAGCGAGCGCAGGAGCGCGACGTCGGTGGCCGTGACGAGGTCCGCGCGGGGCATCGGTGGGATCGGAGGTCCAGGCCGCCTCAGCCCAAAGGGTGGACGGTCGACTCGGGAACGTCGAACCGCACGGCCGCGCCGAGCGCCGGCGCCGCGCCGGGGGCGGTCGGCGCGACACGCAGCGCGACCGCAAGCCCGTCGACGCGCACCGAGACCGCGAGCC
>JASHQY010000045.1 GCA_030038885.1 Thermoplasmata archaeon
GTGACGTCGTATCCGATCGTCGGGGGGATCGCGATGGCCGTGCTCATGGGGGCGTTCTTCCTGCTCCTCGTCCGCGCGCTCGCCCGCCCCGGCGGGATCGGGCCGCGCCCGATCGGGTTCCTGATCGGCCTCACGCTCGCGTTCTTCGCGATGGCCTCCGCGGGCCTCGCGCTGGCCGCCTCCGACGGGGCGGTCGCCGCGGTCCTTTCCTACGGGAGCGTCACCGGCGTCGTCATGACTGCCGAGATCACGGGGCTGATCCGCCGGTACTGGGTCGGGTCCCCCGAGGAGCCGTGGTTGCGCCGGCACTTCTCGGACGACGACGAGCCCGCCGGCCCGGCCCCGAGCCCGAGCGTCGCGCCGCCGCTCGCGGACGGAGCTCGGGCCGAACCGGTCGCCGCGCCGGAGAGCTGAGTTCAAGGGCCGCCGGCGGCGGACGCCGGACGCCTCCGATTCGTACAACACGCATATCAACCGCGTCCAGGTCCGACCGCCGTCAGGGGGGACTCCGTGGCCGACGTGCGGACGCGCCACCTTCCGCCCCCGCTCCGGCGGGCGTTGCCGTGGCTGCTCGCCGGCCTCCTGGTCGCGACCGTCGGGCTCCCGGTCGCGAGCGCGCTCTCGTACCTTCCGAGCCCGGCCGCCGTCGGTTACGGTCACCCGGAATCGGCGAACACGAGCGTGACCGTGAACATGACCGACCGGCCGGCCTTCTCGCCGCGCTCGCTGAGCGCGAACCCCGACAGCACGCTGTCGGTCGAGCTCGTGAACCAGGGCAACTACACCCACACGTTCACCCTCTCGAACGTGTCGCGGGTCGTCCTCAGCCCGTCCCTCTCGCCGAGCGAGCTGGATTCGTTCTTCGAGGAGAACGGATCGCTCGCGAACGTCTCGGTCGCGCCGGGGACCACCGCGTGGGCGAACGTCTCGTTCAACGCCTCGGTCAGCGGAGACACGTTCGAGTTCGTGTCGGTCGTCCCGTACCAGTTCCAGGCCGGCATGTGGGGGTTCGTGAACCTCACCGCCACCGGCCCGGGGGTCGAGCTGATGGAGAACACGACCGACAGCTACTCGTTCGTCCCCGCGGTGCTCGCGGCGAACGGCACGCACTACCCCCTGGTCGTGGACGTGCTCGTGACGAACCAGGGGAGCCTGAGCCACACGTTCACGGTCTCTCCCCTCTCGAACTACTCGCTCTCCCCGGCGAACTTCACGTCGACGTTCACGACCAACGCCCCGCTCGTGAATCAGCCGATCGGCTCCGGCGTGGGGGTGACGGCGTGGGCGAACTTCTCGGTCCGCGCCCCCGGCGTGTATCAGTACGTCTGCACGATCCCGGGCCATTTCGCGAACGGGATGACCGGGCTGCTCTACGTGGGGATCCCCCCGCCGCCGCCGACGATCCCGCCGTCGACCGCGATCGTCGATACGTGGGTGCTGTTCGGCTCGCTGGGCCTCCTGAGCGTCGGGATCCTCGTCGCGGTCATCGCCGCGTACTCCGGGCGCTTCCCGTCGAAGCCGGGCGGCCACGAAGGGCATCCCTGAGCCGGGCCGGAACTGGGGCGGGGCCCGATTTCGGATCGCCCGGGCGCGCGCTCCCGCTCCGCCGGCGGGGTTCCGGACGCCGGGGCGTCTACGTGATCTCGAGGAACGAGCGCATCGTTCCGTGGAACTCCCCGCAGAACTCGGTGCACTGGATCAGGTACGAGGTGCCGGGAGCCGCGTTCGGGACGGTGAACGCGAAGTAGTTCATGCGGCCCGGGATCGCGTCGATGCGGACCCCGAGGGCCGGGATGTTGAACGAGTGGATGACGTCCGCGCCGGTGACGTTGATCTGCACCACCGCGCCGGGGGCGGCCCATAACGCGCCGCCGCTCACGGTGTTCGTCGTCGCGTCGTAGGACGAGTTGAAGTACGATCCGTTGGCGGGGTAGTAGAACTCCCAGTACCACTGGTGCCCCGTCACGTCGACGTACTCGGTCGGGTCCGCCGGGAGCGCGTCCAGCTGGTAGAGCAGGATCGTCGAGTACGCGGCCACGCCCGCGAGCAGCACGACGGTCGCGAGGGTCCAGGCGATCTCGTACTTGCTAGCCATGGCGTCGCCCCCGCGTGGTCGGGTCGCGGAACTTCCAGACGGCGTAGACGAGGAACGCGTAGGTCACGATCGCACCGGCCACGGTGAGCGCGAGCATCACCCACAGCAAGGGCTCCGTGATCTGCAGCGGCGTCTCGCCGGACGCGAGGCGCCCTCCGGGGAGGGCCGCGCCGGCGGCGAGCCCCGCCGCCGGCCCGGCGAACAAAGGACCGCGGTACCGCACGTTCGCCACGGGGGTGTGGAGCTACATATGAGCGGCGTACGAACCGCCGCCCGTACGAGATTGCGAACGGCACGGGGAACGGGCGGGTTCGTACCAAGGGGCTTTGAACGGCACTCCCCGTCCCGCGGACATCCGAGCGAGGGGAGGCGCCGCATGAGCAATCGGACCGCGCGGCGGGCCGCGGCGACGCTCGTCGTCGTCGCGCTCCTCGTCACCGCGGGGGGGGCCGCCTTCTACCTCAGTGCGCCCGAACGCGCGGCGGCCCGCTCCGTGACGGTCGACACGTCGGCCCAGCTCCAGGTCACGGCCGAGCCGGGGTTCTCCTTCACCCCGAGCGAGTTCCAGCAGCTGCCGGTCAACACGTCGATCGCGGTGACGTTCACGGACAACGATGTGGGTCCCCACACGTTCACGATCATCCCGCTGCAGGGCTGGGTCGTCCCGACCGATTACTCGAGCCCCCAGATCAATGCGCTCGCCTACGGGACGCCGGGCGCGCTGATCAACCTCAACGCATCGGCGTCCGGGACCTCCGGCGACATCCAGTACGGGAACCTCACCGTGACCGCGCCGGGGTGGTATGAGTTCGTCTGCACCGAGCCGGGGCACTTCCAGAGCGGGATGTACGGGTTCGTCGCGTTCGGGATGAACCTCCCGAGCAACATCTCGGCCGGCGCCGCCGACACCGGCCCCGGGCTCGCGGTCTTCATTATCGTGGGCACGATCGTCACGCTGGTCGTGATCGCCCTCGTGCTCGGGTTCGTCGTGGGCCGGCGTCGCGGCAGCTCCGAGGAGATGCCCCCGCAGCGGCTCGGCTACCCCGAGCCGGAGCAGACCCCGGTCGCTCCGCCCGCGACGCCCCCCGAACAGAAGGGCTGAGCGAGGCGCAAGCCTCAAATGTCGGTTCCCGCATAACCTACGGACCTCGTAGTAGGTTTGGGAACCGATCATGGCGTGGGGAACACCGAGCCGGGAGCGTCGCGTACTGAAGGCCGGGCACTCGTCGATCGCGGTCACGCTGCCGAAGCCATGGGCCGAGGCGATGAACCTGCGGCCCGGCGATCTGATCGTCTTCGACCAGAACGACGACGGGACGCTCTACCTCAAGCCGGCGCCGATCCCCGGGGCGGCCAGCAACGGGGCGCCGTACCTCGTGACCGCGCGCTCGTTCGACACGCCGGGCGTCCTCGAGCGGCTGGTCGTCGGCGCGTACCGGGTCGGCCATGACGCGATCGAGATCCGCAGCGACCTTCCGCTCGCGCCGGAGCGGGTCGAGGAGCTGCTCCAGGCGGCGCGCGGGCTCCTCGGGGTCTCGGTCGTCGCCCAGGAGCCGACGCGCGTCGTCCTCCAGAACTTCATCGACCCGTCGAAGTACGGGCTGCCGCAGCTCGTCCAGCGCATGAAGATGATCCTCGTGGCCTTCCTCGAGGAGTCGGAGGAGGTGCTCTCGCGGCGCCAGCGGAGCCGGCGGGTCGCGATCCTCGAGGAGGAGGGGAACAAGGTGCTCGCCCTGCTCGTCCGCCAGCTGTTCCTCGCGAGCCGGGACTGGTCGCTCGCCCGGCGGATCGGCAGCCCGGATCCGCGCCAGCTGCTCGAGTGGCGGGTCGTCGTCCACGCGCTCGAGGAGCTCGCCGAGCTCTTCACCACGACGCTCCGCACGCTCAACGACGAGGTCGCGAAGCTTCCCGGCGACTCGGCGGCGGCGCTCGCAGTCGTCCTGCCGGACATGAAGACGCACCTCAAGACGGTCGTCGACACGCTGATGCATCCCTCGCTCGACCACGCCTGCGAGGTCTATCACGACACGACGCGCCTCGCGGACCTGGTCGAGGGGGCGGCGGACCGCCGCGGCAGCGCGACCCACAAGGGGGGGCTCCGCGCGGCGTCGCGGCTCCTCGGCCGGGGCGCCGGTTGCCTCTCGCTGCTCGCGGAGATCGCGATCGACCGCGCGGTCTCGGCCGGCAGCGAGACGGTCATGGTCGAGGCCGCGTAGCGCGCCTTATCTGCGTCGGGTACGGACTCACCGTACCCGTTGGTTCGTCCCGTACGAACGCCATATCGTTCCACTGGCCGCTCCACCGCCGGGGGAGACGATGTTCGATTCCATCGACGACTGGCTGGTGATCGCCGTGGTGGCGGGGGTCCTGTTCTACGGCTCGAGCAAGATCCCGCAGTTCGCCCACAGCCTCGGACGGTCCGTGGGCGAGTTCAAGAAGGGCCGTCTCGAGGTCGAACGAGAGCTCCAGGCCGAGCAGGCCGCGGCGAAGGCCCCGCCGACGACCGGTCCGGCGCACTAAGGGCGCCCGTCGCGACCCGGCATGCCCGCGGCACGTACCTCCTCGAGGCAGCGCGTCCCCCGGGGAGGTCCCCGGCCCGCAGCGGAGGTCGCGGGTGACTGATGGGGGACCTCGACCGCATCCTCTCGGTCCTCCAGGAGGTCCGACGCCGGGTGGTCCGCGTCGGGATCGTGCTCGCCGCGATCTTCGGCTTCCTCCTGTTCTTCCAGCTCCGGGCGATCGCCCTCCCCGTTCCGTTCCTCGGCCGCTCGATCCCGTTCGCCTACCCCTGGCCCGACCCGTTCCTCAACGTCGCCGCCCAGCTCTTCCGGCTGATGACCGCCTGGATGCTTCCACCGGGGGTCACGCTGCTGAAC
This sequence comes from Thermoplasmata archaeon, assembly GCA_030038885.1. GTDB lineage: Archaea > Thermoplasmatota > Thermoplasmata > Lutacidiplasmatales > UBA184 > Lutacidiplasma. Next base: position 4,972 of record JASHQY010000045.1, read on the forward strand.
GTCGGGGTCGGCGATTCGATCCTCATCCAGATGGAGATCGGCCTCCTGGTCACGCTCGTGATCGGGATGCCGTGGATCGTGCACGAGGCGGGCGCGTTCCTCGTCCCGGCGCTCCGACGGAACGAGCGCCTCCTCCTCCGGCAGGTCGGGATCCCCGCGACGGCCCTGTTCGCGATCGGGACGGCCGCCGGGTTCGTGTGGCTGACGCCGTTCACGTTCCGGTTGCTGTTCTTCTACGTGCAGGCGGACGGGCTCTCGTCGATGACGATGGGCGTCCAGGACTTCGTGACGTTCGCGCTGCTCTACTCGCTCGCGTTCGGGGTCGTCGGCGAACTGCCGGTCTTCATCTACGCGCTGACGCGACTCGGCGTGGTCCGCGCCGCGTCGTGGCAGAAGCACTGGCGCGGGGCGGTCCTCGCGGCGCTGATCTTCGGCATGATCGTCACGCCGGACAACTCGGGGATCACGATGCTGATCATCGCGACCCCGATGATCGGCCTCTACTTCGGCGGGGCGTACTTCGCCCGTCGCTGGGAGCGCCACCGGGACTCCCCGCCCTCTCCCCCGAGGGCGGTCGCGGGCGCAGGGTGATCTGATGGCGCTCTTCTCCGACATCGACTGGGTGATCCTCCTCGCCGCGGCGGCGTTCCTGCTGCTGGGCAAGGACAGCAGCGAGCTCCTGCGCACGATGGGCCGCTGGTACGGTCGCGCCGGCCGGCTGAAGCAGGAGCTCCTGTCGGAGTTCGCGAAGGCCGCCGACCTCCCGATGTCGCCCGCGGGACCGCTCTCGATCCGCGGCACGCTCCTCGGGCTCGATCCCGCGCCGACCCAGACCCGGGGGATCCCGGCCGCCGTGTCGAACCCCCGGGTCGCGGTCGTGCCGCCGATCGAGCCGGCCTGGGGCCCGTGGACCGGCGGGTACCCGATGCCGACCTGGTCGATGACGGTGCCGGCGGTACCGCCCGAGGAGGCCCGGCTCCGATGAGCGCGCTCTCCCCCGAGCAGATCGTCGAGATGACCGAGATCCTCGTCGTCCTGATGGGGATCGGGATCACGTGGGCGGTCTACTACGGGAGCGAGACCGCGGAGCTCCCGGGGGACGCGACGGACCCCGACCCGCACGAGAGCGACGACGCGCATCCCGACACGCGCGGGAGGACCCTCGGATGATGCCGGGACTGGAGTGCCCCGCCTCCTGCCCGTTCGTCGAGGCGCAACGCCCCCACTCCGGGTTCCCGGTGGGGCAGGTGCGCCGGGTCGCCGCCTACGACCGCGACCAGGACGTCGACGAGACGAAGCGCAACGTCCTCAAACTGCTCGCGGTCGCGGGGATCGTCGGCGCGGGCGCGGGCGGCCTCGTGGGCGGGACGCTGCAGTACATCCAGCCGCCGATGATCGGGATCTCGAGCTACCCGAAGACCCAGCTGATCGACGTCGACGGTTCGCCGCTGACGGTCGCGAAGGTCGAGAGCGAGTACAACGTCACGACCAGCGACCTGTACCTGTTCGACTACCCCCTCCAGAACGAGCCGAACTTCCTGTTGAACCTGGCCCCCGCGAACGGGAGCGCCCCCTCCTCGACCAACCCGGGAGCGTGGAACGTGCCGCAGGGGATCGGCACGCACGGTTCGATCGTCGCGTACAGCGCGATCTGCCAGCACCTGGGCTGCCCGGCGCCGGCGATCTCCTACTACCCTCCCGGGACCTGCACGAAGACCTTCCCCACCCCCGCGAGCCCGACCCAGCCGTTCTACATCCACTGCTCGTGCCACGGATCGACCTACGACCCGGCCAACGCGGCGTACAACCTCACGGGGCCGGCGATCTATCCGCTGCCGCTGACGGTGCTGGTGAGCGACGACGACGGGAACATCTACGCGACCGGCTCCGAAGGGCAGCCCGTGAAGGGCCACCTCAGCACGCTGACCGGGGACTACGGCGTCGGGACGACCTCGCAGCTCGCGAAGGAATCGCCGGTGATTCTCTGCAGCTTCCCGACGTAGCGGAGGGTGCGCGTGTCGTTCTCCAACTGGTACAATCGGACCCTCAACCAGATCTGGGGGTTCGTCGAGGACCGCACGGCGATGAAGAAGTGGGCCCTGCGGCCCCAGCCCGAGTTCACGTTCAAGCCGTCGTACTGGACCGGGGCGTTCGTCGCGGTCGCGTTCTTCTACCAGGTCGTCTCGGGCGCGCTCCTGCTCCTGTACTACCAGCCGAGCACCGGGTCGACCCTGACCGCGTGCGGTCAACCGCTCGGGACCCAGTCGGTCGCCCCGGCGGCGTGGTGCTCGACGTACTACATCATCCACTCGGTGCCGATGGGCTCGCTCCTCCTCTCGACCCACCTCTACGGCGCGTACGCGATGATCTTCCTCATGTTCGTCCACTTCTACCGCGGCTACTACCTCGGCGTCTACAAGGCGCCCCGCGAATTCTCCTGGATGGTCGGCACCCTCCTGATGATCGTGACCCTCGGGATGGGGTTCACCGGCTACCTGCTGCCGTACACCCAGATCTCGTACAACGCGACGAACGTCGGGATCGTGCTCGCGCTCGGCCTCCCGACCCTCGGTCCGCTCGCCGGTCCGCTGATCCTCGCCGACGGCACGTCCCAGGGATTGCTGTCCCGGATGTTCGACGCGCACGTGCTGCTCCTGCCGCTCGCGCTCGCCGCGCTGCTCTACGCCCACATCGCGCTCTTCGAGTCGCACGGGATCGCGCCCCAGGCGACCTCCGACCCGCTGCAGCGCCGTCGGTACACCGAGAAGGACGACAAGCAGCACATCCCCTTCGTCCCGCACATCCTCTGGTACACCCTCAAGTGGGGGCTCCTCTACGTCGGCGTCCTGTTCGGGATCGCGGCGCTCTGGCCGTGGAACCTGCCGACGTACGTCGGCAACCTCGCCGCCGCGAACGCTGTGACCGAGCCGGACTGGTACTTCCTCTGGCTGTTCAAGTTCGTCGACTTCTACGGGGTCACGCCGGTCCTCGCGGTCGGGGTCACGACCGTCCTGATCCTGTTCGTGCTGTTCCTCCCGTTCCTCGACCGGTCGAAGCGCACGCACCCGCGGGACCGGCCGTTCTTCATCTGGCTGATCACGAGCCTGCTCGGCTTCTTCATCGTGATGACGGTGTGGGGCGGCGAGACCCCGGGGGTCCAGATCCTCCCGCTCCTCGTTGCCGAGACCCTCGGGCCGATCTTCGCGGTCAACGCGGTCGTGACCGCCGGCTTCTACTGGCGCTACCGCCGCACGTACCTGCGCCGCCTCGCCGAGCGCGAGGCGCAGCTGGGCGGGCTCTACACGCCCGCCGGCCCCGCGCCCGGCGCGGTCCCGCGCGCGGTCCCGGAGGTGAAGGGCGTTGAGTGACTCCGCCGAGACGCCGGTCTGGAAGACCGGCACGCTCTGGGGCGTGCTCGCGGTCCTGGTCGTGTTCGGCACGGTCGGCGCGGCGACGTTCGTCTACGGGGTCCTCGGGACGATCGCCGGGAACCCGCTCGACGTGATCGTGCTCGCGGCGGGAGGGTGCGTCGCGGTCCTCGCGTTCCTGTTCCTCGCGGGCATCCTGTATCGCGTCGACCGCTACCGTGGCGCGACGCAGCGGAGGATCGAGTTCTTTGAGTAGCGACGCGACGGACCGGGCGGACTACCTCCGGCTGCGGCGCCGGGTGCTCGACCTCTACGACGCGGTCACGTACCTGATGCTGCTCGGGATCGCGGTCCTGATCGTCTACTGCCTTCGGCTCGGACCGCTGACGAGCCCCGGCGCCGAGCAGTCGTTCGGGATCGCGCTCGCGCTGATGTTCCTCATGGCGACGCTGATCGTCCACCTCGTCGACCGGACCTACCGAGTGTGGCCCCTCGGCCGGCGGATCTCCCCGACCCCGCCCGGGCCGGTCACCGAGCGCTCCCAGGCCCGCTTCCTCGCCGTGCTGATCTTCGTGATCGCGGTCGGCGCGTGCGCCTACATCGTCGCGGGGTTGCTCGCATGACCGACCTCACGGAGCCGATCACGATCCTCGTCCTGATCGCGGGCCTCGCCGCGTTCCTGCTGTGGATGTTGATGTACCACGGGCCGTGGCTCGTCCGGACGATCAAGACGTGGCTGTTCACGACCGATCACCAACGGATCGGCCTGATGTACATCGGGATCGGCATCCTGTTCTTCTTCATCGGCGGGATCTACGCGACCCTGATCCGCACGGACCTCGGCACGATCCAGGGCCTCGGGCTCGACCCCGAGACGACCCTCGGGATCACGCCGGACGTCTACTCGACGCTGTTCACGATGCACGGCGTGCTGATGATCTTCATGTTCATCATGCCGACCCTCGCCGGGTTCGGCAACTACCTCGTGCCGTCGATGATCGGCTCGCGGGAGATGGCGCTCCCGCGGATCAACGCGATCGCGTTCTGGATGCTCCCGCCGGCGGGCGTGATCCTGATCCTCTCGAACGCGTACGCCGGGTGGACCGGCTACGTGCCGCTGACGCTCGAATCGTTCGGGCCCAACCCCTACGGGATCGACCTCTGGGTCCTCGGGCTGCACATCCTCACGATCTCGTCGATGCTGGGCGCGATCAACTTCGTCGTCACGATCCTCAAGCATCGGGCCCCGGGCGTCCACTACTGGAACATGCCGCTGTTCGTGTGGGCGACCCTCGTGAACTCGGTCCTCCTGATCTTCGCGCTCCCCTCGCTCTCGATCGCGCTCACGTTCGTCCTCTCGGACCGGAACTTCGGCACCCACATCCTCGCCGACGTGAACGGGACCCCGCTCGGCGGCGCGCTGCTCTACCAGAACCTGTTCTGGTTCTTCGCGCATCCCGAGGTCTACATCATGGTCCTGCCGGCGTTCGGCATCCTCTCGACGATCATCCCGAAGCTCGCGCGCAAGGACATCTTCGGCTACGGCGCGATGGCGATCTCGGTCGGGGCGTTCGCGGTCCTTTCGTTCGCGGTCTGGGAGCACCACATGTTCGTCACCGGCATCGCGACGGACGTCCGGTTCGTCTTCATGCTCGCGACGTTCGCGGTCGCGGTCCCGTCCGCCGTGAAGGTGTTCAACTGGATCGCGACCCTCTGGGGCGGACGGATCTGGATGGCGGTGCCGATGTGGTTCTGCCTTGCGTTCATCACGGGGTTCGTGATCGGCGGTCTCTCCGGCCTCTTCCTCGCGTCGATCCCGATCGACTACCTCTACCACGGGACGTACTTCGTGGTCGCCCACTTCCACTACATCCTGCTCGGCGGGACCCTGATGGCGATCTTCGCGGGGATCTACTTCTGGTTCCCGATCATCACGAAGCGCTGGTACAGCCAGAGCCTCGGGCACCTCCACTTCCTCCTGACGTACGTCGGGGTCAACCTCCTCCTCTTCCCGATGTTCATCCTCGGGGCGGAGGGGATGCCGCGCCGCGTCTACACGTACCTCTGGGCGGGCAACTTCCAGGCGCTGAACTTCCTCTCGACCCTCGGTGCGTACATCCTCGGGATAGGTCAGCTCGTGTTCCTCTACAACATGATCTACAGCTACTACGCGGGCGACCCGGTGACGACCGCCGACCCGTGGGGCGAGGAGCTCCCGGCGACGATCCGCGGCCCGACGGCGGCCCCACTCCCCTCGCGCGCCCCGGTGCCGACCCCCGTGCCGACCGCGACCGCCCCCGCCGTCGAGGGCCCGTAGCCCCCCATGCGCGGTCACGACCTCTTCCGGTTCGCCGCGCTCGTCGCGCTCGTGCTCTGCTACACGACGATCCTCCTCGGAGGGACCGTGATCACGACCGACAACGGGCTCGCGTGCCCGCACTGGCCGTCCTGCTTCGGCAACGGGAACTTCTTCCCGGCGACGACCGGTGGAGCGTTCGTCGAGTGGAGCCACCGCGTCGCGGCGTTCTTCCTGTCCGTGAGCATCCTCATCCTCACGCTGCTCGGCGTCGCGTTCGAGCGGGGCCGCAAGGTGCTCCTGCGCCTCTCGGCGGTGTCGCTCGCGCTCGTCGTCGCCGAGGCGCTCCTGGGGGGCGTCGTGATCGAGACGTCGCTCCTTGCGGGCATCGTGCTGCTGCACCTCGCGATCGCGACCGGGCTCTTCGGCCTCCTGCTCGTCATCGCCTTGCTCTCGAACCTTCGAGACATGCCGCGGCGCTGGGTCGACTGGGCCCGCCGCGC
>JASHQY010000001.1 GCA_030038885.1 Thermoplasmata archaeon
CAGAACGTCGTCGCCTCGACGGCCCTGAGCTCGCAGCTCGACCTCCGCGCCATCGCGGACAAGCTCGACGAGGCGGAGTACGCGCCCGACGAGTTCCCCGGTCTCATCTATCGGCTGAAGAAGCCGAAGACCGCGATCCTGCTCTTCCACTCCGGCAAGGTCGTGTGCACCGGCGGCAAGAGCGAGAAGGAGGTCGAGGAATCGATCCGGACGATCTCCCGGCTGGTCCGCACGACCGGCCAGAAGATCACTTCCCGGCCGAAGATCGAGGTGCAGAACATCGTCTCGACCGCCGATCTCGAGAGCGTGCTCGACCTGAACGCGATCGCGCTCACGCTCGGGCTCGATCGCATCGAGTACGAACCCGAGCAGTTCCCGGGCCTGGTGTACCGACTCGACGAGCCCCGGGTCGTGGTGCTGCTGTTCGGCAGCGGCAAGCTGGTCCTCACGGGTGCGCGCCGACCGGCGGACGCCCAGCGCGCCGCCGAGCTCGTGCGGCGGGATCTCGAACGCGCCGGTCTCCTCAGCGTGCGTCGCCCTCCCGAGGCCGTGCTGCCGGCCACGCCCCGGACCCCGGCCCCGAAGCCGGTCCCCCCGACCGCCGCCTGAAGTGCCGGCCGCGATCCGGTCGGGAGGACGCTCGGTCCCGCAAGGGATATTCGCCCCCACGGGTGGGGCCCGCCGTCGCCCTCCCGGAAGGGCTGCGTCCCGTGGTGCGGAATCCAGGCCGGGTCACCCGGTTCGTCGTGATGGCCATGCTCCAGGCGGCGCGCGCGGAGACGCTCGGAGTCCCGCACGACGGCGCGCTCTCGTGGGGGCTGAACCGCGCGATCTTCTATGCGGCCGCGAAGCAGGGGTTCCGCGAGGCGCCGCTCCACGCCGGCGACGAGGGGACGGGAACCGCCGCTCCCGCTCCCGAGCGGTTCCGTCTCGGCGATGACGAGGCGTTCCGGGACCCTCGCGCGACGACGATGACCTTCACGATCGGCGGGGAGGACCAGACCGTCGAGCGGTTCGAGCAGCAGGTCGCCTCGCGCTTCGGCACGAAGGATCACTTTCGCGCGGCATGGGACGAAGCGATGCGGATCGTCGGGGCGTGCGACCGGAGCACGCTCGAATCCCGGCGTGGGTTCTACGAAGAGGTCTATCGGCCGCGACGGGACGAGCTGTCCGACGCCTGGACGCAGCGATACTCGCCGGTGCCGAAGAAGCGGTAGCGCTCGGCACGGCGGTCGACGGGCGTCGGGCGCTCTCGAGGACCAGGGTCGGGCCTACCCGCGCGCGAGGCGCCGGACTTCCTCGCGTCGGAAGCACTCCGGGGCGTGGTCGTTCACGAGTCCGCAGGCCTGCATCCAGGCGTAGACGATGACCGGTCCGACGAACCGGAAGCCCCGCGCGCGGAGAGCGTCCGACAGGTGTTCGGAGCGGGGGGTCTGGCTCGGGACCCGGCCGTGGTTCAGCACGGGCCGACCTCCCACGGCATCCCAGGCGAGCGTCGAGAGATCCGTGCCGCTCTGCTCCATCGCGAGGAACGCGCGGGCGCCGAGCACGGTCGCCCGGATCTTCGCCCGAGATCGGACGATGCCCGGGTCGCTCGCCAGGCGCTCCACGTCGCGCTCCCCGAACCGCGCGACCTTCCTCGGGTCGAACCCCCGGAACGCGGAGCGGAACGCCTCGCGTTTGCGGAGGATCGTGATCCAGGAGAGGCCCGCCTGGAAGCCGTCGAGCATCAGCTTCTCCCAGAGCCGGCGACTGTCGTACTCGGGGACGCCCCATTCCGTGTCATGGTAGGAGCGCAGGAGGGCGTCGCCCTCCGCCCACGAACAGCGGCCCTCTCCGTCCTCGCTCCGGCGCATCCCGGAACCCCCGCGCACCAGCCCTCGCTCCGCCAAGGACCTTTCGCGCCGGACCCGGGGAGATCTCGACCGCTCCCTCCCGCCGGAGCGCGGGCGGCCCGGGTTCAGGAGGGCCCGCGAGGAATCGCTTCCGATTCGAGCTGCTGGAGCGACCGGCGACGGTCCTTCCCCTCGTCTCGGCCGACCTGGATGAAGAACACCCCCAGCCCGACCGCCAGTCCGGCCCCCAGCCACGTTTCGAAGTAGGCGAAGCCCGCGCCGGCCCAAACGAGTCCCGCAGCCAACGCGACCCCGAGAGCGATCATCAGCCACCCTCCGACGAGGAACGTCGTTTCCCGGAGCATGTTCGCTGGACGGCCGACGAGGACGCGAGTTCCCCCGGTCCCAAGGGGGTCGCACCCGGGAGAGGCCGATCGGGTTGATGAGCCGGCCCCCCGAGCGACCGGCCGGAGCTCCCCTCGTTCCCCCTCGCTCTGGAAGCCCTTCGTCCGGGTCGGGATCGGGGCCTCGCACCGGAGTCGGGCCCTGGGGGGCGAGGAACTCCGGCGCGTGGGATCCCAGGGAACCCTACCGTGCCGGGTTCGGTGCGGCGGGATCGGCCGACGGATCACGCAGCGACTCCACCCGGCGTCGCCACTTCGACTCGCGGATGCCGAAGAACCGTCGGCCGTCGAGACGTTGGCGCTCGACCCCCTCGACGAACACGACGATCGACGGAGTGATCCGGATCCGAAAGTCGTCCCAGAGCGGGTCGCGGAGATCGGTGATGTCCGCGATCGCGAGCGTTCCCGGAAACTCCCGCCCGCGGGCGATG
>JASHQY010000046.1 GCA_030038885.1 Thermoplasmata archaeon
GCGGCCTCCGGTTCCGTCTCGCGGGCCCGGAGACGCCGGGCCCTTCTGCGCGCGCCGGTCCAACGCCCCGCACTCCCGCGGAGGGCATCGGGTACGGTTCGGGCCAGTCCGGCCGCGGCAGCGTCCGACCGAGGAGGTCGGCGAAGGTCTCGAACCTCCCGAGTGACGCTGTCCGTGGTCCCCGCTCTTCCGGTGGCCCGGCGGAGGCCCTTCCCTCGCGGGAGCGGGGGCGCAGGGGTCACCGGGAGGCCAGGGCCTCGTGGACCCCTCGCGCGATCTCGAGGTCCTCGCGGGCCGCGACGACGAACGACCGCACCCGCGCCCCCGACGCGGAGAGCTCCCGGTCCGGCGGTCCCGCGTCGTTCCGCTCGCGGTCGAGGGCGATCCCCAGGAACCCGAGGCCGGTCGCGGCTCGGGCGCGAATCTCGGGCGAGTGCTCGCCGACGCCACCCGTGAACACGAGCGCGTCGAGGCCGTCCATCGCCGCCGCCATGGCCGCGATCCCGGCGCGCAGCCGGTGCAGGTAGACCGCGATCGCCCGCGCCGCCTCGGCGTCCCCCCGGACCTCCGCCGCGAGGACCTCCCGGAGGTCGGCGCGGCCGGCCAGTCCGGCCAGGCCCGAGCGGCGCTCGAGCGCGGACGCGAGCTCGGACGGCGGCAGTCCCGCGTGCTGCTCCAGCCACAGGACGAGCCCCGGGTCGACGCTGCCCGAGCGGGTCGCCATCACCAGTCCCTCGAGCGGGGTGAACCCCATCGTCGTGTCGACCGAGACCCCGCCGTCCACGGCCGCCAGCGACGCGCCCGCGCCGAGGTGGCACGTCACGATCCGCACGGTCGACCGATCCCGCCCCAGGAGCTCCGCGCCGCGGCGGGAGGCGTAGGCGTGGGACAGCCCGTGGAAGCCGAACCGGCGGAGGCCCCATCGCCGGCGCCACTCGGCGGGGAGGGCGTACGTCGCGGCCGCGTCGGGGAGGTGCGCGTGGAACGCCGTGTCGAAGCACGCGACCGCGGGCACTCCGTCGAGGAGCCGCGTCACGAGGTCGAGCGCGCGGAGCGAGATCGGCTGATGGAGCGGCGCGAGGTCCGCGAGCGCCTCGAGGCGGCGGCGCACGTCCGGGTCCACGATCACCGGTGAGGTGAACTCCGTGCCGCCGTGGACGATGCGGTGCCCGACCGCGTCGACCGGCCCGAGCCGGGCGACGGCCTCCCGCACGGCCGCGGCCTCGATCCGGCCCTCGACCGCGGGCAGGTCCTCGCCCGCGACCCGCCGATCCCCGTCGACGCACGAGAGCTTGAGGCTGCTCGACCCGGCGTTGACGACCAGCACCCGCATCGTCCCCCTCCGGGCTCAGTACGGCCACACCCAGTCCCGCACGCGCGGCGGGTCCTCGCCCTCGGCCCGGGCGTACGCGCGGCAGCGCATCCGCTCGTCCGCCATCTCCTGGCGGAGGTCGGCGGCGTGCGAGCCGAGCCGCGGCACGCGGTCGATGACGTCCATCACGAGGTGGAACCGGTCGAGGTCGTTCAGCACGACCATGTCGAACGGCGTGGTCGTCGTGCCCTCCTCCTTGTAGCCCCGCACGTGGAGGTTCGCGTGGTTGTTCCGCCGGTAGGTCAGGCGGTGGATGAGCCACGGGTACCCGTGGTAGGCGAACACGACCGGCCGGTCCCGGGTGAACAGCGAGTCGAACTCCTGGTCGGAGAGCCCGTGCGGGTGCTCCGAGTCCGGCTGCAGGCGCATGAGGTCGACGACGTTGACGACCCGCACCTTGAGCGTCGGCAGCCGGCGGCGCAGGAGGTCCACGGCCGCGAGGGTCTCGAGCGTCGGGATGTCCCCGCAGCACGCCATCACGACGTCCGGGTCGCCTTGGTCGTTCGACGCCCACTCCCAGATCCCGAGCCCCCGGGTGCAGTGCCGCACCGCGTCGTCCATCGCGAGGTAGTTGAGCGCCGGCTGCTTGCCCGCGACGACGACGTTCACGTACTGCCGGCTGCGCAGGCAGTGGTCCATCACGGAGAGCAGGCAGTTCGCGTCCGGCGGCAGGTAGACCCGGATCACCTCGGCCTTCTTGTTCACGACGTGGTCGATGAACCCCGGGTCCTGGTGCGAGAACCCGTTGTGGTCCTGGCGCCACACGTGCGACGAGAGCAGGTAGTTCAGCGAGGCGATCGGGCGACGCCACGGGATCCCGCGGGTCGTCTTCAGCCACTTCGCGTGCTGGTTGAACATCGAGTCGACGATGTGGACGAACGCCTCGTAGCAGTTGAACAGCCCGTGGCGCCCGGTCAGGAGATACCCTTCGAGCCAGCCCTCGCACTGGTGCTCGGACAGCACCTCGAGCACCCGGCCCTCGGGCGCGAGGTGGTCGTCGGTGGGCCGGCGCTCCGCCTCCCATTGGCGGTCGGTCGCCTCGAAGACCGCCTGGAGCCGGTTGGAGGCCGTCTCGTCGGGCCCGAAGAGGCGGAACTGCCGGGGGTTGGCCCGCACGACGTCGCGCAGGAACTCCCCGAGCACGCGCGTCGCCTCGGCGGTCGTCGTCGCGGGCTTCGGGACCTCGACCCGGTACGCCCGGAAGTCCGGCAGCGCGAGGTCTCTCAGGAGCAGCCCCCCGTTCGCGTGCGGGTTGGCGCTCATCCGGCGGTCGCCCTCGGGCGGGAGCGCGGCGAGCTCGGGCACGAGCGCCCCGTGCGCGTCGAACAGCTCCTCGGGCCGGTAGCTGCGCATCCACTGCTCGAGGAGGGCGAGGTGCTCTGGATTCGTCCGCACGTCCGTGATCGGCACCTGATGCGAGCGCCACGTCCCTTCGACCGGCAGTCCGTCGACGAACTTCGGGCCGGTCCAGCCCTTCGGGGTCCGAAGGACGATCATCGGCCAACGGGGCCGGGCGGAGCGGCCGCCGGTGCGGGCGGCGCGCTGGATCGCGGCGATCTCCCCGACCGCCCAGTCCATCGCGGCCGCCATGCGCGGATGCATCTCGGCGGGGTCGTCGCCCGAGACCCAGCGGACCTCGTGCCCGTACCCTTCGAGGAGCGACGTGAGCTCGGAGTCCCCGATCCGGCCGAGCACCGTCGGGTTCGCGATCTTGTACCCGTTGAGGTGAAGGATCGGCAGGACCGCCCCGTCCGAGACCGGGCTCAGGAACTTGTTCGAGTGCCAACCGGTCGCGAGCGGCCCGGTTTCCGCTTCGCCGTCGCCGACGATGCAGCACACCACCAGGTCGGGGTTGTCGAACGCGGCCCCGTAGGCGTGGGCGAGCGCGTACCCGAGCTCCCCGCCCTCGTGGATCGAGCCGGGGGTCTCGGGCGAGACGTGCGAGGGGATCCCGCCCGGAAAGGAGAACTGGCGGAACAGCCGACGCAGTCCCTCGGCGTCGCGCGTGAGGTGCGGATAGACCTCCGAGTACGTCCCTTCGAGGTAGGCGTTGGCGACCGCCGCGGGGCCCCCGTGCCCCGGTCCCATCACGTAGATCGCGTTGAGGTCCGCGGCGCGGATCACGCGGTTCATGTGGGCGTACACGAAGTTGATGCCCGGCGTCGTCCCCCAGTGCCCGAGCAGCCGCGGCTTGACGTGCCGGGGTTCGAGCGGGACGTTCAGGAGCGGGTTGTCCATGAGGTAGATCTGGCCGACCGAGAGGTAGTTCGCGGCCCGCCAGTACGCGTCGATCCGGGCCCCCTCGGACCCGGAGAGCGGGGAGGGTTCGGGCGGCGCGGCCGTCACGGCCCTCCCGTCGGCCACCGCGGGCGGCCGGTCTCCCGAGGGGCGGATCGGACCACGCTCGCAACCTCCGCGGTGCGCTCCGAACCGCGTTCGCGTCCGATCAATCCTTGATCGGCGGGTCCTTGATCGGGGGGTCCGGCGTCTTCTCGGGGGTCTCCCCGGAGCGCGGACGGGCGGGTCGAGGAGCTCGCACGGATCGCAGGAGGGTAGCGCGCGGGGCGATCGGATCGTTCGTCGGCATGACCGGTCGGCGGGACGAGGGAACCGGGCTACAAGTCTCTTTGCGCGCTCGGCCGCCCGGCGGACCCGCGTCGGAGGGGCGGACGCTCCGCCCGACCGACCGGGCGCCCACGGCGAGCCTCCGGGAGGTTAATCTGGCGCCCCTCGATGGAGCACCGTGGCCGCGCACCGTCGGCTCGCCGCGATCATGTTCACCGACATCGTGGGCTTCACGTCGGCGGCGCAGGACAGCGAAGCGGACGCGCTCCGGATGCTCCGGGAGGAGGAGGAGCTGGTCCGACCCCTGTTCGCCGCGCACCGGGGACGCGAGGTCAAGTCGACGGGGGATGGGTCCCTGGTCGAGTTCGAGAGCGCGCTGCGGGCGGTCGAGTGCGCGCTCGCGATCCACGATCGGGTGCGCGATCGCAATGCCCGGGCGCCGGGGCCGAAGCTCCGATTGCGGATCGGGGTGCACCTCGGCGACGTCGAGGAGCGGAACGGGGACATCTTCGGCGACGCGGTGAACATCGCGTCACGCATCGAGACGTTCGCCCCGCCCGGCGGGCTCTGCATCTCCGGACCGGTCTATGAGCAGGTCCGCAACAAGATCGCCCAGTCGATCGAGTCCCTCGGGCCCCAGACGCTGAAGCACGTCCGCTTCCCGGTCGAGATCTACCGGGTCGGCGCCGCCGAGCCCCCGGAGCCCTCGGCGGGACCCCCGGGGATCGCCCGGCTCGCGGTCCTCCCGTTCGCGAGCATCAGTCCGGATCCCCAGGACGCGTACTTCGCCGACGGCCTCACGGAGGAGCTGATCCACGTGCTCTCGCAGCTCCGCGGGCTCCGGGTGATCGCCCGCACGTCCGTGAACGCGTACCGCTCCACGGCGAAGACCGTCGCTCAGATCGGCGCCGAGCTCGGGGTCACGTCCCTGCTCGAGGGGAGCGTACGGAAGGAGGGGGACCAGCTCCGCATCACGGTGCAGCTGGTCCCCGTCGACTCCCAGGCGCCGGCCTGGGCGCGGACCTACGACCGCACGCTCGACCACGTGTTCGCCGTCCAGGCCGACATCGCCCGGCTCGTCGCGCGGCGGTTGAGGGTCCGCGTCCGCTCGGCCGAGGCGACCCGCCTCCGTTCGCGTCCCCGCGTGCGGTCCGAATCCTACCTCGCGTACCTTCGCGGCCGGAGCTGCCTGAACCAGGTGGTCACGAAGGACTCGCTCGAGCGCGCCCGCTCCGAGTTCGAGCGCGCGATCGCGCTCGATCCCCAGAACGCGCCGGCGCACTCCGGCCTCGCGGACGCGATCCGCCAGCTCGGGTGGTACTACGGAGGGGGCCCCGGGGCTCCGACGGACGCGGAGGCCGGCCGGTGGACCGCGCGGGCGCTCGAGCTCGACCCGAAGCTCGCGGAGGCCCACGCGTCGCTGGGACTGCTGCGATGGGACGCGTTCGACTACGCGGCCGCGGAGCGGGAGTTCCGGGCCGCCCTGTCGTTGAGCCCGAGCTACTCGCAGGGACACTTCTGGTACGCCGTCCTGCTCGAGGACCTCGCGCGACCGGACGAGGCGCTCGAGGAGCTGACGCTCGCGGAGGGCGCGGACCCCCTCTCCTCGAAGAACCTCTTCCAGCTGAGCTGCCTGCTGATCTGGCTGGGCCGCCTCGACGAGGCGTACGCGAGGATCCAGCGGCTCGGCGAGCTCGCGCCGTCGGGGCGGGGCTACTTCAACGCGCTCGCGCGCTACCACCTCGCCCGGTCGGACCTCCCCGAGTCCCTTCGGGCGGTCCGCCAGATGGCGGCGGCCGCCGAGGAGCCCCGGCTGCGCGACGTGCTGGAGGCGCTCGCCCGGGGCCTCTCGGGGGACGCGGACGGGGCGCGGAGCCTCCTGGCGCGGGAGGCAGAGCTTCCGGACTACCCTCCGACCCAATGGATCGTCGGCTGGGCGTACGCCGAGCTCGGGGACCGGGCGGAGTGCTTCCGCTGGCTCGAGAAGGCCCGTCGGAACCACAACCTCCCGCTCCAGCAGTTCCGCCTCGATCCGCGGCTCGCACCGATCCGCACCGACCCGCGATTCGGCGAGCTGCTCCGCGCGATGAGGCTCGTTCCCTGACGGCGGCCGGGGCGGAGCGCCCGGCGACGGACCGCGACCGATCCGACCGGGCCCGCTCAGCCCGCGGGATTCGCCACCGAGACCGAGTGGATCGCCGGGAACTGGTAGGGGGCCTGCAGCCAAGACCGGCCCGCGTCGGGCGAGAGGAACAGCTGGCCGGTCGTGGTGCCCGCGTAGATGCCGGCCGGGTCGAGCGCGTCGCAGGCGATCCCCTCCCGGTGGATGCCGAAGTCCCCCGGGAACCGGGTCGGAGGCATCAGGGCGCTCCACCGCCGGGCCGTGTCGTCCCACTGATAGACCTGGAAGCCCCCGCGCGACGTCAGCCGGGACTCCCCGAGGAGCGGCACGAAGAACGCACGGCCGGGCCGGCTCGGCGCGGTCGCGACCCCGAACCCGAAATCGTCGTCGAGGGACCTTCCGATCCGGCGCCAGCGCTCGCCCGCGTCGTGGCTGACGTAGATCCCCCCGTGGTCCTGGCGGTAGAGCGTGTCGGGACGCGCCGGGTCGAGCGCCACCTTGTGCACGCACTGGCCGACCTCGGGGTACTTCTCGGGCTGGAACGGCGTCTCCACGCCCCGGTTCGCGAGCGCCCAGTTGCGGCCGCCGTCGTCCGTGCGGAACAACCCCGCGGCGGAGATCCCCGCGTACATCCGGTGCGGTCGCGTCGGGTCGACGAGGATCGTGTGCAGGCACGGTCCTCCGTTCCCCGGATTCCACTTCGGCTTCGAGGGATGATCGTTGAGCCCGCGGACCGGCGTCCAGGTCCGGGCCGAGTCGTCGCTGCGGTGGAGGGAGTACGGGTCCAGCCCGAGGAAGAGCGTGTCCGGCTCGCTCGCGGGTCCGGGCTCGAGGTGCCAGAGGTTCGCGACCGGGTACTTCGGCTCCGGGGTATCGGGGTTCCCGTCGAACCGCGGGGGCCGCGTCTTCGTCGATTCCATCATCGGGGTCGCGACCTCGCTCCACTTCTTCCCGTAGTCCCGGGAGCGGTACAGGACCGGGCCCCACAGCCACGAGTTCACGCACGCGTACAGCTCGCCGGGACGGCGCGGATCGGCGGTCATGTGGAACACGTCGGTCCCCTTCTGCAGCTGCGCGGCCAGCCGCCACTTCCGGCGCGCGGGGTCGCTCTCGACGATGTATCCGCCCTTTCGGGTCCCCACGAGGACCCGCACCTTCCTGGCCGCCATCCGTGTTCCGGTCACCGAAGCGGCCCGACGAGGTCGCCGCGAGGGCCCCGTGGCGGGGCTCCCGAGCGGCGCAGCATCCCTTCCGGGTCCCTTCCGACGGAAGGGTAACGATTGTAAACCATATGAACCGCTAGGCGAGTGAAAGTATACCGACATGATCCGACTTTCCGAGGGGGCGCTGCCGCCCGAATTGCGGGTCGCGTTCGCCGACTGTCCGGTCAAGGCGAGCCTCGACGTGCTCGGGCGGAAGTGGGCGTTCCTGATCCTCCGGAACATCGGGCTCTACCGAGCGGAGCGGTTCAGCGAGATGCTCCGGATCACCCCCGGCCTGACCAAGCGGGTGCTCGTCATGCGGCTCCGGGAGCTCGAGCGCGCGGGCTTCCTCCGCGCCGTGGAACGGGGACCCCATCGCACGCGCTGGGGCCTCACGGAAAAGGGCCAGGACGCGCTCCCGATCCTGATGATGATGGTCCAGTTCGGTTCGAAGTGGTACGCGGACGAGGTGTTCGCCGACCACCGACCCCGCGCGCTCAGCGAGGTGTTCGACCCCGCATACATCCAGCGCACGCTCCACGACCTGTTCGCCCGGCGCGTCCTCCCCAGGGCCCGGCCGGGACCGCGGCGATCGACACCGGAACTGCGCCGATCGCCGACGGTCCCGCCGACCGCCGCGGGCTGAGGGGACCGCCTTCTCGGGGAGAGTGCGCCTCCCTCGCGGTCGGGGGCCGCTCCGCCGCCGCGCGCCCGTTCGAGCGTCCGAGCCGCTATATCGCCGCCTCCGGTGGCCCCGCCATGTCGACCGCTCCGTCGGGGGACGAACGTCCGGTGCTTTCGGTCGGTGCCACCGGCGACTTGGGGAGCCGCACGGTCCGAGCGCTGCGCGCTCGGGGCCTGCGCGTCCGGGCGCTGGTGCGTCCGGGCAGCGACGTCCGGCGGCTGCCGACCGAAGGGATCGAGGTCGTCGCGGGCGACCTCCTGGATCCCCCGTCGCTGGCGCGCGCGGTGCAGGGCGTCCGCGCGGTCGTGAGCACCGCGATCGGCTACTCGCGCCGACGCAAGGGCGACTCGCTGCGCACCGACACCGAGGGCAATCGCAACCTCGTCCTCGCGGCGAAGGATGCCGGAGTGCCCCGGTTCGTCTTCCTCAGCATCCTCGCCTGCGACCAGGCGCCGGACGTCCCGCATTTCTGGGCGAAGAAACTGACCGAGGACGCGCTCCAGCAGGCGGGAGTGCCGTTCGTCGCCCTGCGTCCGGGCGCGTTCCTCGCGTCGCCGCAGGGTCGGTTCCGCGAATGGATGCTCCGGAACTTCGCGAAGGGCCGGGTGATGGCGATGACCCCCGCCGGGATCCGGATCACGTACATCGCTCCCGAGGAGGTCGCCCGCGCGCTCGCGATGGCGGTCGACGAACCCCGGGCGGTGGGCGAGCGGATCGATCTCGGCTCCGACCGGCCGCTGTCCGGGCCCGAGCTCGCCGAGATGCTGAGCGGCCTCCTGGGCCGCCGGATCGAGCCGCGCGCGATGTTCGGACCCGGGGCACCGTTCGCGATGAAGCTCCTCGCTGCGTTCAATCCCGGGATGCGGGACATGATGGCGATGGGACGGTTCTTCCAGACCGGCAAGTACGTCGCGAACACGAGCCGCCAGGCCGAGCTCTTCGGTCCGGTCCCCCGGGTGGAGGACGCTGCCCGGCAGATGCTGACCGACCTGGGTCTCCTCCCCCGAACCTCGCCGGGATAGTCCCCGGCCGGAGGGCGCCCGCCCCCGCACCGGTGGGCGTCGGGAGATCCCCCTCCCTCTCGCGCCCGGCGGAGGTCGGGACCACCTCTCGTTCCCCGGGGGGACGGGGGTGCCGGCATCGTGCCGGGTCCCTCGATCGGGGGTCCGGCTCACTTCGGGGGCGGGAGCTCGAGGCGGGCGCGCTCGACCGCGATCAGCGCGCCGGACGCCGCGCTCGCGCGCGCGACCTCCGCCGCCTCGTCGAGCAGCTGGCGGGCCCGCGGCGCGTCCTTCCTCTCGAGGAACAGCTCCGCGAGCGCGACGAGCCCCATCGCGACGCCGGGCTCGAACCGCAGGCTGCGGCGCAGGCGCACGGATTCTCCCAGGTGGTTCTCGGCCTCCGCGGGCATCCCCTCGAGGAACGCGAGGAATCCGAGGTGGCGCTCGACGCACGAGAGCAGGAGCTGGTCGTCGGCCCGCTCGGCGAGCGCGCGGGCCTCCTCGAGCGCGAGCGACGCCGCCGAGTAGTCCCGGTTCAGCACCTGCTCCAGCGTCCCGATCCAGAAGAGGGCCTCCCGCTCCCCGGCGGAGTTCCCCAGCCGGTGGAAGAGCTCGGCCGCTCGCCGAAAATGCGGCAGCGCCGGCCGCCCGTTGGCCCCGAGGGCCGGGTACCCGCCCGGGCCCGAGCGCAGGTACTGCTCGTAGATCAGCCGTCCCCGGGCCAGCGCGATCTCGGCCTCGGTCGCGTCGAGCAGGCGCTCCGCGTCGGACCACGCGGGCGCGCTCCACTCGTGGCTCTCGATCCGCACGAGGGGCGAGATCCGACGGATCCGCTCCTCGAGCGGCAGATCCCGCGCTCCCCCGGACTCCGGCGCGGCGGTCATGGCGACGCTCCCCCGGACGGCAGCGGCGAAGACCCTTCAGCCTTTCGCCGACCGCGGGGCGGTCCCCAGAGCCTAAGTGACTCGCCGACTCACCGGGGCGTGCCGCGCGCTCCCGAGACCGCGAACCTCGCGCGCCGCCGAGCCGATTTCCATGCCCATTCCTTCCTGACGGACGGAACGACCTCCCCGACCGAGATGTGGAACGAGGCCGAAGCCCTCGACCACCGGGCGCTCGCGCTCACCGACCACCTCTCCCTCGACGATCCCGAGCCGCTCCTGGCCCGGCTCCGGCGCGAGGCCTCCGCGTGGGACGGCACGGGATTCCTCCCGCTCATCGGGGTCGAGCTCACGAAGATCCCTCCCCGACGGATCGCCGAAGTGGCCCGGGCGTCCCGTCGTGCGGGCGCGGAGATCGTGATCGTCCACGGAGAGACGATCGTCGAGCACGTGCCGGCCGGGACGAACCACGCGGCGATCGATTCGGCCGAGGTCGACGTCCTCGCCCACCCGGGGCTCCTCGACCCGAAGGACGCGGAGCTCGCGCACGCGCACTCGGTCGTGCTCGAGATCTCGGCGCGGCGGGGGCACGCGCTCGCGAACGGGCTCGTCGTGCGCGAGGCGCTCGC
>JASHQY010000047.1 GCA_030038885.1 Thermoplasmata archaeon
TGCGCGCCCCCGCCCGCCTCGGAAGCGCCCCGGAACGAGGGAGCGCTCGCGGGTCGCTGCCGGAGTGGGCGCGCGTCGCGCCACCCGCTCCGCGGATCGCCGAGCCGGTGGATCCGTCTTCGGTCGACGCGGTCCTGGGGTTCGGCCTCCCTACGGCGGCGCATCGGCGTCATGGGGGGCCCGGGTTCCGGAGCGGAGGCCTTCCCGAAGTGAGGGCGGTCCGCGGCCCGGATCGACCCAGGGGCCCTACGCAGCCGGGAGGCGGTCGATGATGGAGGCGGACGATTCGACGTCGTAGAGGTTCCTCAGGATGCCGAGCGCTGCCGCGTTGCCTTCGGGCGTCATCGCCCCGACCCCGTCCTCCACGATGAGGGGCAGGAACCCGAGGTCGGCCGCGTGCCGGGCCGTGCCCATGATGCCGGCTTCGGTGCTCACGCCGGACAGCACCAACGACGTGACCCCCCGGAACCGAAGCAACGGCTCGAGGAGGGTCCCGACGAAAAAGCTGGGCGTGGTCTTCGTCAGCACGAGGTCCTCCGGCCCCGGGGCGAGCTCCGGCAGGATCTCCCACTCCGGCACTCCGGGGGTCAGCCGAAAGCTCCGGGGCGCCCGGCCCCGGCGGGTCATCGAGCGGGCCATCGCCGGGTTCTGCCAGCCCTCCGGGAGCGTCGTGTGCTGGCTGTAGACGATCGGGAGGTAGTGGCGCCGGTAGGCCGCCAGGAGCGCCGCGATCCGCGGCACGATCTCGGTCCGGTTCGACGCTCGACCCGCGATCCCCTGCTGCATGTCCCAGACGATCAGGGCCGAGTGCGCAAGGTCGATCGGCTCGAGGGCCATGGCCGGCCATCCCGGTGGGATAGAAGAGCTGTCTCCCGCCGCGGCCGGAGGCCGCGTACGCCCGAGGGGGTCCCGCGGGATCTACTTCGACTCGTCCGACGACGGCGTCTCCCACTCGTGCATCGGGGTCCGTCGGATGCCCGCGGCGCGCGCGAGGGCGTTCTTCGTGCCTTCCTTCGCCACGCGCGGGGCGTGCGCCACGTCGATCTCGACGTCCCGGCCGATGCCTCCCATCGCTTCGCGGATCTCGTGCAGGTGCTCGCGGAATTTCGGTCGCTCTCGCTCGTCGGTCATGGGTCCCTAGGGACGAGTCCCCCGCTCCTCCTCCAAAAAGCTTGAGGTGGACGGGAACCCGGGGGCGGGCGGGGGCGCGCCCCGGGGGTCTGGGTCACTGGATCGGACCCAGGTTCATCGTGTGGAACGCCCAGACGGCGAGCGAGAACGTCACGGTCGCGAGGACCGCGAGGATCCCGAGCCCGAGCAGGTCGGCGCTTCCGAGCGTTCCCCCGAACGCGGCGCGGATCGTGTTCGCCGCGTAGGTGAGCGGGTTCGCGTAGAAGATCACCGCGAGCGCGCGGGGGGTCTTGGACGTCACCGGGTAGTACACGGTCGACAGGAAGATCACGAAGAGCTGGAGGAACGACTGGATCGAGAAGTACGCGTTCGCCGACCGGAGCCGGCTGCCGAGCGCGATCAGGAACCCGGCGAAGAACACGCTGCCGAGCGCGACCGTGAGCAGCACCGCGCCGGCGCCCGCCGGGGAGAGCGAGGGGATCCCGATGAACGGGAGCCCGACCAGCATCATGATCCCGACCCCCACCAGCGAGAACAGTAGGGACGTGAGGACGAGGCCCCCGAGGTACTCGGCCCGCAGGAACGGCCCCGAGAACACCTGCTCGACCATCGACCATCGGCGGTCGAGCCAGAAGAGGTTCCCGGAGACGACCCCACCGGTGATCATCTGGAACGCGACCATCCCCGGCACGAGGAACGCGGTGTACGACGTCCCGCCGGTGACGTCGGTCGAGACGATCGTGCTGAACATCGTGCCGAGGACGATGATCGTCACGGCCGGCTGGCCGAAGCGGATCGTGACCGTGAGGGGATCGAGGTTCGACGCGAAGTTCCGGACGACCAGCCGGAGGATCGGTGGGAGCCTCACGGGAGGCCCCCGAGCCGGCCGGGCGGCAGGGTCTCGGTCGGGTGCTCCTGCGGACCGGGCCCGCCGTCCGACCCGTCGCCCGACTCTCCGATCATGCCGAGGAACGCGCTCTCGAGCGTCGCCTCCTCGACCGACATCCGTTCGATCACCAGGCCGCGTCCCCCCGCCCACCGGCTGATCCACGGCAGCAGCTCCTCCGCGGCCGTCGAGCGGAACGCGATCCGCTCGTCGTCGTGATCGGCCTCGGAGGAGAGGACGACAGCCTCCCGACGTCCGAGCTCGGCCTCGACCTCCGCACGGACCGTAGGGGAGAGCGGGGCTCCGAACCGCACGACGACCTGCCGGGCCCCCCCGTAGCGCCGCTTCAGGCCGTCCGCCGTGTCGAGCGCGATCATGCGGCCGAGATGGAAGATCGCGACCCGGTCGCAGAGCTGGTCGGCCTCGTGGAGGATGTGGGTCGTGAAGACGATCGACAGTCCCCGCTCGGCGCGCTCCCTCAGGTACCGCAGGATCCGGCGCCGGGCGATCGCATCGAGGCCGACCGTCGGCTCGTCCAGGAAGAGGATCTCCATGTC
>JASHQY010000048.1 GCA_030038885.1 Thermoplasmata archaeon
TCGGGCACGGCGCCGAGGCCGGGGAACGCCGGGACCAGCACCGCCGCGTCGCTCGCGATGCGCCAGTCGGCGGCCAGCGCGAGCGAGAACCCCCCGCCCGCCGCGACGCCCGGCAGGGAGGCGATCACCGGCTTGCGCATGCCGACGATCTCGCGGATCGCGAGCTCCTGGCCGGCGGTCAGGTCGTGAAAGAGGAGAGGCAACGTGCCGTTCGCCCGGTGCTCGTCCATCGTTGTGACGTCTCCCCCGGCCGAGAACGCGCGGCCCTCGCCGGTGAGGATCACGGCGCGTACCGACCGATCGAGCGCCGCCGCCTCCAGCTCGTGGCGGAGCTCCGCGAACGTGGGGATATCGAGCGCGTTCAGTCGCTCGGGGCGGTCGATCCGGATCTCGAGCACGGCGTCGCGGCGTTCGGTGCGCACGGAGTTCGGCATCGCTGACCGGGCCGCACCCGAGCGGGCGAGATATAGCTGCCCGGTGGACGGCCGGCCCGTTCCGCTAGCTCGACGCGTCCGTCGGCGGGCGGCGGCGTCGGGCATCGGCGGGGGAGCTCGCGGAGGTCGGAGCGGCCGTCGCGCTCGGCGCGGGAGGCCGGGCGGGCGTCGGGCTCGACGCGGGCGGGGGCGGGGCGATCGCGTCCGGTTCCGGGAGGTCCGGTTCGGGGACCGCCTTCGGCCCCTTGCCGGAGTACGAGCCGACCATCGACGTCGACTCGTCCGATTCCGCCTTGATCTCCTCCTCGATCGACTTGATCTCGGTCAGGAGCTCCTCCTGCCGCGGGATCGGCCCGAGGATGTCGTCCATGGAGCCGATCTGGTGCTCGAGGTCGGGGAGCGTGTTGAGCGGGCGGTCCGGGACCGTGCGGCTCGTGCCGAGGTACTCCGACGCGCCCTCCATCAGTCGGGAGAACTCGAACGGGAAGAGGATCTTCGTCGCCTGCCCGTTGCCGACCTTGCCGACGGTGTCGAGCGAGAGGACCGTGAGCGCCTTCGCGTCGAGGGTGCCGGCCCCGAGCGAGAGGATCCGCAGGCGCTGCGACTCTCCCTGGGCCTCGAGGATCGTCGCGACCCGGGCGCCTTCGGCCTCGAGGATCTGCGACTGCCGCACGCCCTCGGCCTGGAGGATGCGCGAGCGCTTCTGGCCCTCGGCGACGAGGATCGCGCTCCGCTTCTCCCCGTCCGCCCGCAGCACGGCGGCGCGCCGCTGGCGTTCCGCGGAGGTCTGCTCCTCCATCGCGCTCTTGACCGGGCCGACCGGATCGACCTCCTTGATCTCGACCGCGTCGACCCGCACGCCCCACTTGTCGGTCGACTCGTCGAGGATGTCCCGGAGGCGGGTGTTGATCCGCTCGCGGTTGTACAGGACCTCGTCCAGCTCCATGTCACCGATGATCGACCGCAGGGTCGTCTGGGCGAGCGCGAGGGTCGCGACCTGGTAGTTCTGGACCTGGAAGATCGCCTTCGGCGCGTCGACGACCTTGATGTAGATGATCGCGTCGACGTTCGTCGGCGAGTTGTCCTTCGTGATGACTTCCTGCCGGGGGACTTCCAGGACCTGCGTCCGCAGATCGATCTTCAGCACCTGGGCGAGCGGGCTGACGAGGTTGAACCCCGGGTTGATCATCCGCTTGTACGAGCCGAGGAGCGTGACGATCCCCTGCTGGTACGGCTGGATCGTGTAGATCATCCGCGTGAGGATCACGAGGATGACGATGAACGCGAGAACGATCCCGACGATGATGGCCGTGTAGTCCATCCCGACCTTCCACCGCGCGCCGCTCGCCGCGCGCGGGGCGGGCTACGGCCGGCCCGAAGGTAACTCTTTCCCTTGGGTCCTCGGGGGTCGAGCGCGCTAGTTCGACGGGGGCGGGGCGATCGGCTGGACGGTCACCGAGACGCCCTCCCCGTGGACGACCCGGACGCGGGTCCCGACGGGGATCGGCTGGTCGGACTTGGCCGACCAGACCTCGGAGCGCACCTTCACCTTGCCGTGGAGCGTGTTCGGTTCGACCGGCGCGATGACGATCGCCTCCTCGCCGACCAGCCCTCCGCTGGTCGTGCTCATCGGACGATGCACCGGCGCGACCCAGCGGTAGTACGGGATCTCGACCAGCGCGCCGCCGATCGCGACCACGATGACGATCACGGGACCGATGTAGCTGTCGAGCAGGAGGTTCGGGAGGAAGAGGTAGAGGAAGCCGGCGGCGAGCAGGATCGACCCGGGGATGATCAGGAGCGCCCCGGGGTGGATCAGCTCGAACGCGAGCAGGGCGATCCCGACGACGACCAGCGTGATCCCGATCGCGTCGTTGACCACGACCATGGCCCCGCCGGGAGCAGGACGGCGCCCGAGATAAGGCCCTCGGCGTCGGCCCGGACGCGGGCGCGACCTACCGGATGTAGTTCTGGGTGCTCGCGAGGTCGAAGCGCGAGACGACCTTCAGGCGTTGCCCGTGGCCGCCGGGCGCGTACGAGAGGAACGGGTAGAGCCGCCAGAGGTCCCCCTCGGCCATCCGGGTCGCGGGGTGGTCCGGACCGAAGGCGGTGCGGGTGACGTGCGCCGTCACCCGGCGCACCGCCCCTTCGTCGAGGTAGCCCAGCGAATGCAGGTACTCGTGCGCGAGGATCACGTAGACGAAGCTGTTGAACTCGAGCGGAGAGCCCGCGTTCGCCCGCATCGCCTGCACGAGTCCCTCGTTGAGCACGATCAGGTTCCCGGTCACCTGCCAGTAGGCGCCGACGAACGGCGGAAGGTCGGAGAGGCCGAGGCCCAGCCCCGGCCGCTCGATCCCCAGCACCCGATGCACCGCGCCCCGCACGACGCGGAAGATCGCGTCGTAGTCGGCGGTCCCTTCGAGCGTACGGGAGAGCGGGAACGGAGCGGTCGGGTCCCCGGCGGGAACCCGGGCCGGGCTCCGTCGGCCCCCCGCGCCGGCGGAGGAGATGCGCGCGATCGTCATCGGCAGAAGCAGGGTCCCGGAGGGGGATATACCTCCGGTGGTGCACGCGCCACCAGGCTACCCTCCTCCGGGGAACCGGCACGGCGGGTCGATCGGCCAGCGCCCGTGCCCGAGAGCCTATGAGACGAACCGCGTACCGGGAAGCGATGCCCCGGCCCCAGGATGTGGTCTTCCCCCACCGCCGCGAGCGGTCGGAGGAGCGGACCAAGGAACGCGCGCAGCGCAAGCTCCTGGACGAGTTCTTCGACCACGCGACGCTGCTCGCGATCTCCCGGCTGGTGACCCAGGGTCTCTTCGATTCGATCGACTTTCCGATCTCGACCGGGAAGGAGGGCGGCGTCTTCCGCGCCTCGAGCCGCGACGGGTTCCGCGCGGTCAAGGTCTATCGCATCGGGAACACGACGTTCCGTCACCTGCCGCCGTACGCCCTGGAGCAGCTGCGCCAGCAGACCAGCGCTCGGAACTACGGAGGGCTCGTCGTCGCCTGGACCCGACGGGAGCACACGATCCTGAGCCGCCTCACGGACGCGGGCGTGCGGGTCCCGCGCCCGTACGGGCACCTCCGCAACGTGCTCGTGATGGAGTTCATCTCGGACGCGGGCGCGCCGGCGCCGCGGCTCCGGGACGCGGTGGTCGAGGACCCCCGCGCGGTGTACGAGGACCTCGTCGAGCAGATCCGGCGGATGGTGCG
>JASHQY010000049.1 GCA_030038885.1 Thermoplasmata archaeon
TACCACGCGGGGATCGTCTTCGCGGGGTAGACCGAGGTCAGCGGCGCGCGGATCCCGCTCCGCACCATCGACGCGAGGAACGGGAGGTCGCCGGCGTCCATCAGCGGGTCGAGGAGGTCGAACGTCCCGCCGTCGAGCCCGAGGATCAGAAATCGCCGCGCCGGAGTGGTCATCGAATCGGGTCCAGATCCTCAGCCGGCCGAGGGCTAAATCACCGGCGGTGCGCCGCTATAAATCGTTTGGTCCCGCGCGCCCGGTTCGGCGGGCGGCCCTCACAGGACGCGGACCGCCTCGAGGTTGTACGGCGCCCGCGACTCGAGGTTGAAGCGCTTGTGGAGGCTCGACGCGAGGTCGATCGCCTTCGACTCCTCCCCGTGGTTGAGGATGATCGTCCGCGGCCGCGGGTCGAGCGACGCGACGAAGTTCATCAGCTGGACGCGGTCGGAGTGGCCGGAGAAGCCCTCGATCGTCGCGATCTCGAGGCGCACCGGGACCGACGCCGGCCGCGGACCCTCGACGAACGACGCCTCGGAGAGGCCGCGCTGGAGCCGCTTGCCGAACGTCCCCTCGGCCTGGTAGCCGACGAACAGGAGCCCGTTGCGCTCCTCGGGCGCCCACCCGCGGAAGTACTCCATCACCGGGCCCCCGCTCATCATGCCCGACGTCGCGAGGACGATGCACGGCTCCTTCGAGTCGACGATCCCGATCCGCATCTGCGCGGAATCGACCCGGCGGAAGACGTCCGAGAGGAACGGGTTGTCGCCCTGCTGGAAGATCTGGGTCCGCAACTGGCTGTTCAGGAACTCGGGGTACGCGGTGTGGATCGCGGTCGCCTCGAAGATCATCCCGTCGAGGTAGACCGGCACGCGGGGGATCTTGCCCTCCCGCATCTTCTCCTCGAGGACGAGCATCACCTCCTGCGAGCGGCCGACCGCGAAGACCGGCACGATCAGGTGGCCGTTCCGGGCGAGCACCTTCGTCGCGAGCGCCGAGAACTGCTCGGTCGCCTGCTGGCGGCTCGGCTGGATGTCGCGGTAGCCGCCGTACGTCGACTCGAGGACGAGGGTCTCGAGGCGCGGGAACCGGTTCGTCGCCGGGTTGAACAGCCAGCTCCGCTCGAACTTGATGTCGCCCGAGTACGCGAGATTGTGGTCGCCGTCGCCGAGGTGGAAGTGGCAGATCGACGATCCGAGGATGTGGCCCGCGTTGTGCATCGTGAGGCGGATGTCGGGGGCGATGTCGGTCGTCTCGCCCCAGCGCAGCGGGATCGTGCGCCAGACGAGCTCGCGGACCTGGGCGGAGTCGTAGAGCCCGCGCCGCGCCTCCTGGTTGACGACCTTGATCGCGTCGAGCAGCATCAGGGTCATCAGATCGCGGGTCGGCGCGGTGCAGTAGATCGGCCCCTTGTAGCCGTACTTGAGGAGGACCGGCACGAGCCCGCAGTGGTCGAGGTGCGCGTGGGTCACGACGACCGCGTCGAGGGAGTCGAGGGGGAGCAGTTCGGGGGCGTTGAAGTACGGCGTGCGGTCGGACCCGGGGTCGATCCCGCAGTCGATCAGGACCTTCGAGTTCTGGGTCGTCAGGAGGTGGGCGCTCCGCCCGACCTCCCGGTAGCCGCCGAGCGCGGTGTTCCGCGCCCAGAGCTTCTCGGGCAGGGGGTCGCGGGCGATGCGGATGCCGACCTTCTTGAGGAACGAGCGGCGGTCGTCGAACGAGTTGCGGAGGTGGATCCGCACCTCCTCGACCGTCTTCGAGGGGATCGGGGGGGTGCGGACGACGGTCGGCACCCAGCCGATCCTCCGCTTGAGATCGTTGAGCACCGAGCCGCCGCGGCCGATCGCGGCCCCGGGGTTCGCGGCCTCGATCGTGACCTCGCCGGTCTCCGGCTCGAAGAACAGCTGGCTGATCTCGGCCTCGGGCGGGATCAGCTCCCGCGTGAGCTTCTCCGCCTCCTTGGGGTCGATCAGGGTCGCGGGGTCGCTGCGCACGACGACCCGCCGATGGAGGCGCTGGGCGACCTGGCGCAAGAGGTCGCCGCCCGAAAGGAACGAGTCGAGCTGCTTCGTGTAGAGGACGATCTGCGGGCCCTCGAGCTCGATGTCGGTGACCTCGATCGTTTCCGGGAGGACGCTGTGCAGCGCCTCCCGGGTCTGCTCGATGAGAGAGTCGAAACTCATTGACTGGTGCGGAACGGGTTGCCCGGAACGGGTTGGTCGAAGGGCCCCGGCGGGCCCGGGTCTACGGGAGCACCGGGGGTAGCGGTATCTTGAGGGCCTTCAGACGCTTATTAATTTCGTCGTCCGACATCTCGTGGTATTCCTTGGCCGTGATGACGTGGCAGAGGTAGCCGTCGCCGCTCGCGCTGTCGCGCTTCATCGCGACCGTGAGGCCCCGCAGCGCGAGATCGACCCCGTCCGAGGTCGAGAGGTCCCGCGAGTACCCCTCCTCGAGCACCCCGTAGGCGAACGTCGAGCCCGAGCCGATCGAGCAGTACCGGTCCTCGATGCACCCGCCGGCGGGGTCGACCGAGAAGACGTGGCCGCCCTTCGCGTCCACGCCGCCGAGGATCAGCCAGGCGTAGTACGGGTAGTACCGGCTCCCGCTCAGGATGTTCGCGAGGAGCGTCGCCGCCCCTTCGACGTTCACCGGGCTGTTCCGCCGCAGCCGGTAGAGCGAGACCTCGGCCTTGAGGTAGCGCGCGAGGACCTGTGCGTCGCCGACCATGCCGGCGATCGTGACCCCCATGTTCTGGTCGACCTTGAACAGCTTCTGGGTCTGCTTGTTCGCGATCATCGAACCGATGGTCGCCCGGCGCTCGGTCGCGAGCACGACGCCGTCCTTCAGCACGAGTCCGATCGTCGTGGTGCCCTTCAACAGGCGCTCTTCGTCGGCCGCGCTCACTGCGTGCTGCATCATCGTCGGACCTCCGGGGTGCCGAAAGCGGACAGCGGACCCGGGCTCGCTATATAACGGCTCACCGGGCGATTACGCCCGCGTCACCGAGGAACCCGCGGGGAGGTGGTGGCCGTACTTCCCGGGACGTCGGAACGCGCGTCCCCGCGGGCGCGACGAAACCCGTTAAGTCCTTCGGAGCCTCGCGGGGCCGCGATGCAACGTCACGACGTCGTCGTGGTCGGTGCCGGCCTCGCCGGGCAGCGCGCCGCGCTCGCGGCCATCCAGGCCGGGCGCGAGGTCGCGATCGTCTCGAAGCTCCACCCGCTGCGGTCGCACTCCGGGGCCGCCCAGGGCGGGATCAACGCGGCCGTGGGCAAGGAGGACTCGGTCGAGACCCACATCTACGACACGGTGAAGGGATCGGACTACCTCGGCGACCAGGACGCGATCGAGTTCTTCTGCCGGGAGGCCGGGCCGACCGTCGTCGAGATGGAGCACTTCGGCACGGTGTTCAGCCGGGGACCGGACGGATCGCTCGCCCGCCGCGCGTTCGGGGGCGCGGGCTTCCCGCGCACGATCTACGCCGCCGATCGCACCGGGCTCGCCCTCCTCCAGGGGATGTGGGAGCGGCTCGGCACCGAGCGGTTCACGCTGTACGAGGAGTGGGACCTCACCGACCTCGTCGTGCGCGAGGGGCGCGTGCAGGGGATCGTCGCGTTCGACCGCAAGACCGGGGAGTTCGAGGAGATCGCGGCCCGCGCGGTCGTGATCGCGACCGGTCCGTACGGCCGGGTCTACGGGCGCACGACCAACGCGCACAGCTGCACCGGCGACGGGGTCGCGGTCGCGTACGACGCGGGCGCGGTCCTGAAGGACATGGAGTTCGTCCAGTTCCACCCGACCGCCCTGCTCGAGTCGGGGATCCTCATCACGGAGGGGGCCCGCGGCGAGGGCGGGTACCTGAAGAACGCGAAGGGGGAGCGGTTCATGAGCCGCTACGCCCCGCACGTGCTCGATCTCGCGTCGCGGGACGTCGTCTCGCGCGCGATCGTGACCGAGGTCGCCGAGGGGCGCGGGTTCTCGGGGCCCTACGGGGGCTACGTGAACCTCGAGGTGATGCACCTCGGCCGCGAGATGATCGAGAGCCGCCTTCAGGAGATCGTCGACTTCTCGCGGAACTTCGCGGGGATCGACCCGGTCACCGAGCCGATCCCGGTCTACCCCGGCCAGCACTACATGATGGGCGGGATCAGCACGAACCTGCACGGGGAGACGAGCATCCGCGGGCTCTTCGCGGCCGGGGAGGCCGCGTGCGTGTCGATCCACGGCGCGAACCGCCTCGGGGGGAACTCGCTGCTCGAGACCCTCGTGTTCGGCAAGCAGGCGGGGATCGCGGCGGCCGCGTACGCGGCGAGCGCGCCCGCGCCCGAGATGCACGCGAGCGACCTCGACCGGGCGGCCGCCCCGCTGCGCGCGTGGTCGAGCCGCACGGACGGCGAGGACCCGTCCGCGCTCCGCACCGAGCTGCAGCAGACGATGGAGCGCTACGCCAGCATCTACCGGAACGAGGCCGACCTCCTCGAGGGGCTCCGACGGGTCCGCGCGCTCAAGGCGCGCTTCGCGCGGGTCCGGGTCGTCGACCAGTCGCGGGTCTACAACGTGAACCTCACGGACGCGCTCGAGGTCGGCCACTTGATCGAGCTCTCCGAGGCGATCGTCGTCGGCGCCTACGCCCGGACCGAGAGCCGGGGCGCGCACGCGCGCACCGACTATCCGAAGCGCGACGACGCGCACTGGATGCGGCACACGCTCGCCCAGAGGACGCCCGACGGTCCGAGCCTGTCGTACGGGCCGGTGACGTTCACTCGGTGGGAACCGAAGGAACGGGTGTACTAGGATGACGACCCAGGAGTCCACGATCGCGGCGACGTTCGACGTGTACCGGTTCGACCCGACGAAGGACGCGGCGCCGCGCTACCAGCGCTACACGCTCGACGTCCCGCCGCACACCCCGGTGCTGAGCGCGCTCCTGCGGATCCGCGCGGAGCAGGACCCGTCCCTCACGCTCCGCTACTCGTGCCGCAGCGCGATCTGCGGGTCGTGCGCGATGCGCGTGAACTCGAAGAGCCGCCTCGCGTGCGAGACCCAGGTCGGACCCGAGATCGAGCGGAACGGCCGGGTCGTCGTCGAGCCGATGCGCAACCAGGCGGTCCTGCGCGACCTCGTGGTCGACCAGGAGCCGTTCTGGCGCCAGTACGACCGGATCGATCCGCACCTGATCCTCGATCCCCGGCACCCGATGCCGGAGGGGGTGCCGACGTCGATGAGCCCGGAGCAGGTCGAGGCGTTCAAGGAGACCCCGCGGTGCATCGCGTGCGGCGCGTGCTACTCCGCGTGCCCCGCGGTCGAGGCCGACCCGGGGTTCCCGGGCCCGATGGCCCTCGCGAAGCTCTACCGGTTCGTCGTCGATCCGCGGGACTCGGCGCACCAGGACCGGCTCCTCCGCATCCAGCCCGGCGGGCTCTGGACGTGCCTGCGGTGCCATCTGTGCACGGCCGCGTGCCCGAAGGACGTCCGCCCGTCGGAGCGGATCCGCGACCTGAAGGAGATGGCCGTCCGGGCGCAGGGCGGGACGGAGAACGGATCGCGGCACGCGATCGGGTTCAAGGACAACATCCGGGAGCGCGGGGTCCTGATCGAGGCGAAGCTCGTCCGCCAGACGTCCGGAGTCGCGGGACTGGTCGGCCAGGCCGGCCAGGGGGTCCGCATCTACCGCAAGAAGCCGGAGATCCTGAAGACCCCGCGCAAGATCGAGGGCCTCGACGAGGTCGAGCAGATCTACCGGGCGCTCGACCGCCCGGCGGAGGACGGCCAATGAAGCTCGCGTACTACCCCGGCTGCGTCGCGCAGGAGTCCGGCAAGGAGCTCGACCTCGCGACGCGCTGGGTCTGCCGCGCGCTCGGGATCGAGCTCGCCGAGTTCCCGAACTTCTCGTGCTGCGGCTCGGGGTTCGTCGACGAGGCGAACGAGGTGCTGAACGTCGCGCTGAACGCCCGCAACCTCGCGATCGCCGAGCGGGCGGGCCTCGAGATGCTCACGATCTGCTCGACCTGCCAGGGGATGCTCTCGCTCGCGAACCTGCGCCTCACCGACCCGAAGGTCCGCGCCCGCGTCGACGCGGCGCTGAAGCCGATCGGGATCGAGTACCGGGGCACGACGAAGGTCCGGCACCTGCTCGACGTGCTGGTCCACGACGTCGGGGTCGCGACGATCCGCGCGAAGGTCACGCGGCCGCTCTCGGGCCTCAAGGTCGGCGCGTTCTACGGCTGCCACCTCCTGCGGCCCGCCGACGAGCTGGGCTCGGAGAGCGCGGAGGAGCCGCACTCGTTCGAGGACCTGTTGGACGCGCTCGGCGCGACCCCGGTCCTCTACCGGGGCCGGGTGATGTGCTGCGGGTTCCCGATCCAGTTCGTGAAGCCCGAGACCGCGGGCCGGATCGCGGGCCACCAGATCGACGACGCGAAGGCGCACGGGGCGGACGCGATGGCGACGCCGTGCCCGCTCTGCCACATCTCGCTCGACGCCTACCAGAACCGGGCGGAGAAGGCGGTCGGCCACGCGCTCGACCTGCCGGTCTTCCACCTCCCGCAGGTCGTCGGCCTCGCGCTCGGAGCGACCCCCGACGAGCTCGGCCTCGGGCGCCATCTGGTCTCGACCGCGCCGGCCCTCGCGAAGATCCCCGCGCGCGCCCCGGCGTAGGCCGCCGGCACCCCCGCGGAGCCCGGTTCGCCCGGCCGATCGACGCGCACGGTCCCGGCGAGGGTCCCGTGCGGGGCCGCGAGGACCCGAGGAACCGAAACCATCCCGACGGGCTTCCGTCCGCCGGCGGGGCGCGCGGCGGGCCGCGGCCCACCGAGTTGAAGAAGGGACGTGCCTAAGCGCGGGGAATGGCGGGGGACGAGGAGGCGCTGGCCGACTCCCACCGCGGGCCGTCGCGGCACGGGCGCCGCCACGGTCTCCACGGCGAGGACCTCGGTCGGATCCTCGCGCTGAGCGACGGGGTCTTCGCGTTCGCGATGACCCTCCTGGTCCTCTCGCTGACGGTCCCCGCGTTCGACACGACCGGGCTCACGGCCCACGAGATCTCGGGGCATCTCGCCCGCCTGCTGCAGCAGGACTACCTCGCGTTCTTCGGCTACGCGTTCGCGTTCGTCATGATCGGGATCTGGTGGGTGATCCACAATCGGACGTTCCAGTACATCGCCCGGTACGACTCGGTGGTCGTGTGGATCAACATGGCGCTCCTGCTCCAGATCGCGGTCATGCCGTTCGTCATGAGCATCTTCGTCGACTACTCGAGCCCCCCGACGCAGACCGCGGTCGCGCTCTTCGCCGGCATCCAGGTGACGCTCGGGCTCACCGCGACCCTCCTGTGGGACTACGCCCGGCGGAACCAGCTCGTGCGACCGGGGATCCCCGAGGAGGTCGTCCGCTACTTCACGCTGCGCGGGCTCCTGACCGCGTTCGTCTTCGCGGTGTCGATCGGCGTCACGTTCGTCAGCGTATCGGGCGCCGAGTACGTCTGGATCGCGACGTTCTTCGTCCAGCGCTTCGCGGAC
The DNA here is from genome assembly GCA_030038885.1 of Thermoplasmata archaeon. Taxonomy (GTDB): domain Archaea; phylum Thermoplasmatota; class Thermoplasmata; order Lutacidiplasmatales; family UBA184; genus Lutacidiplasma. Next base: position 7,515 of record JASHQY010000049.1, read on the forward strand.
GAGAGGCACTAGCGCGGGACCCGCGGGCCCGGGGGATCGAGGATCCGCGCGCCGTCGCCCTTCGTCACGTAGACGTGGAGGCGGTCGCACGTCCCTCGGAAGTACGCCGACCCCTGGGCGCCGAAGCGGGCGGCCAGGAGGCCCGCGATCTCCGCCTCGGTGAGCGACGGCTCGACCTCGGGCGTGAACATGCAGCGGAAGACGAGGAACCGCCGCCCCTCGAGGTCGATCCGCTCCGTCTCGGGAGCGCCGCAGAAGGGGCACGCGAGCACGGCGGGTTCGAGCCGTCGGCCCCGTAAATCGCTGGTGGCGGCCCGGCCGCCGGCCGGGCGCGTCAATCGATGTAGCCGAGCGATCGGAGGCGTTCCTTCAGCGCGCGCTCGTCCTCCTCGCTGAACGCCGGGGTCGAGGATTCCTCGCAGAGGCGCGCGAGGACGAACGTGACGAACGCATCGACCGAGCCGAACGACGAGCGGCGGATCCGCTCCTCGAGGTCCCGCGCGAGCTCCTCGGGGATGCGGATCGCCCGCGTCGCGGTGCCGTCCGCCGCCGCGTCGCTCATCGCGGTCCTCGGGAGCGAGAGGGATAGATAGGGTCTGCGTGGGGACCCCAGCGTCGGTTCTGCCCCGATTCATCCGGTGGGACGCCCATGACTATTCGACTGCCGCGCGATCCGGCGATAGTGCGAGTGCGTGGGCGCCTCTCGGGTGCCCGTGCGGGTCGCCCCCTGGATCGACCTCACGCCGGATGAACGCTCCCCACTCGAGACTTGGTCTCGCGGCGCTCCGCTCCCCAGCGCCTGGTCCTGCGTGCCCGCATCGTCCTCCGCGCCGCTGACGGCCAGGAGAACCGATAGTCGCCGAGGAACTCGCGACCCGACCCAACACCGTCGGGCTCTGACGCCGTCGCTTCCTCCGGCTTCGTCTCGACGGGATCGAGAAGGACGCCCCGCGCCCGCGGCGTCGCCCACGCCTCGCCCACGAGGTCGTCGCCCGCATCGTCGACCGCACCCTGCACGCCCGGCCCCGCGGTCGGACCCACTGGTCGATCCGCACCATGGCGAAGGAGCTCGGCATGGACCCGGGCCCGGTCCATCGCGTCTGGCGGCGCTACGGGCTCAAGCCCCATCTCAAGCAGTCGTTCAAGCTCAGCCACGACCGACCGTTCGAGGAGAAGGTCGTCGATGGGGCCGGGCTCTACCAGAACCCTCTCGAGAAGGCGATCGTGTTCAGCGGGGTCGAGACGCCCCAGACCCCGGCGCTCGAACGGACCCAGGCGATCCTTCCGATGGGGAAGAACTGGCCCGAGGGCCGTCCCCACGACCACCGACGCCACGGCACGGTCGACCTCTTCGCCGCGCTCAACATCCTCGACGGGCGGGTCGTGACGGGGTACTATCCCCAGCCCACGCTGAAGGAGTTCCTCACCTTCATGCACGTCCCGGACCGACGGGTCCCTCTCGAGCTCCAGATCCACGTGGTGCTCGACAATCTGAGCGTGCACCAGGAGGAGCGAGTGCAGCGATGGCTTCACCGACACTCACGGTTCCACTTCCACTACGGTTCCACTTCCACTTCGTCCCCACCAGTTCCTCGTGGATGAACATGGTCGAGGGCTGGCTGGGCCACCTCCAGCAGCGGGCGCTCACGCGCGGGAGCTTTCGCAGCGTCCCGGAGCTCGTGCCGGCCATCGAGGAGTACGCGAGGGTCTCCAGCGACGAGGCCCACCCGTGGGTGTGGACCGTGAGCGCGGAGGAGATCGTACGGAAGGTACGGAAGATCCGTCAGCTGCTCGCGTGGGAGGGCAGGGGCGGATTCCCGCCAGTCGGATAATATCGCATCTGTCAGCAACACGCCACTAGGTACGTCGAGAGAGAAATCACCGACCCGCAACGCTTGCGGGCTTCAGGTAAACCCTCTGCCGTTGGTCTCTGAACGTGATGTCGTAGATGAGAAACAGATTGTCGCGACCAAGCACGACGTAAGGAATCCTGTCCTTCTCTCTGGGTACGTGGGCCACCCCTCTTAGCGTGAGTGTCACTCTGTCGTTCTTCAGGAGGTCAATGCGGTACTCGTAGAGATCATTCGCGAAGGTCCCACCGGCGCCTTGGGCGGGGACATCCTCCTCTACCTTCCTTAGCGCGACGGCCTCAGCGAGCTCGGGGGGAATGAAAGTCGCGGTCGCGCCACTGTCGATGAGGGCAATCGTGGTAAAGCTCGCACCGCCGGGTCCGGGACCTAGGAGTCGAACGTGGAGGAGAGGTAGCCGCTGGTGCTCGTCCTCGATCGGGTACGATAGGTACCGCTGATTGAATGGAAGGACTCGGGCCGACCGGGGAAGGGGCACCGGCCTCGCTCCACACTCTCAGAGGAGCATCGCGGTCTGTTTGGGGAACTTGGCGATAAACGGCTCGCGATCGGGGTATTTCTCCTTCGCAGCCGCCAAGACCTCCTTGGCGGAGTCGCCGACCGCGACGACGTCCTTACCCACCACCGCCATCCACTTCTCCAAGTGCTTGGAGATTAGGTCTGGGGTCGCCATCAGATACTCGTACTCGCTCATGGAACGTCCCTAGAGCTTACACTCGCCAATAAGCCGGCCGGGGGGAGATGCCCGCGCGGTGCACGGCCACGCGGGGACCGACCACATGGTAGTTAAGGGTCCCGCACGGGGGATATAACCCCACCCTGAACTTGCGTCCACCCACTTTCTCATCGACGGGGATTGTGCGAAGGGGAAGCGGTGGGCACGCGCCTGGAAAAGGGCGGTCGGTGGTAGCCGCCACGCGAGATCGCTCGCGGGAGCCCCGCACCGGCGAGGGCCCGCTCGCCCTCTTCGCTGAAGCCCTGATCCCGCGGCTGCTCCAGCAGTCGAGCGAGCACGATCGTGACGAACGCGTCGACCGAGCCGAACGACGAGCGGCGGATCCGCTCCGCGAGGTCCCGTGCGAGGTCCTCCGGGATCTGGATCGTGCGGGGGGATCCGGGCGACGCTCGCGGCTCGGTCATCGGGGCCGGACGGGAGAAGGGCGGCCAGACGGGGTCTTCGCTCGCCGCGCGCGTCGTCGTGCCCCGGGTCGGGTCCGGCGCGCTGCGCGGAACGAACGGAACGCCGCCGGAAGGCTCTCCTGGACGGAGAGGCGGACGACGCGTCCGTTCGGGTACCGGGCGATGACCGTGGCGTCCGGCGCGTAGTCGAGCAGGAGCTGGCGGCAGTTGCCGCACGGGGAGAGCACCGGGTACGACGCACCCCGTTTCGCGACCGCGACCATCGACCGGAGCCTCGTGTCGCCCGCCGTGGCCGCGGCGCCGATCGCGACGTGCTCGGCGCACGGGCCGTGGATCCCGTCGACGTTCAGCCCGACGTACACCGTCCCGGACGCGGTGCGGACCGCGGCGGCCACGCCGTGGCGGTCCGGGCGGTACCCTGACCGGAGCGCCTCCCGCGCGCGGCGCACGAGCGCCCGGTCGCGCGCCGTGAGGGGCCGACCCGGCCGGGACGCCATCGCGGCTACTCCCACTCGATCGTCGCGGGCGGCTTGTCGGTCACGTCGTAGAGCACCCGCACGACCTCGCCCGAGAGCTCCCGCGTGATCCGCTCGGCGATCGCCTTCAGGAGCGGCCGGGGGACGTCCATCGCGGTCGCGGTCATCGCGTCGACCGACTCGACGAGGCGCACGCTGACCGCCTCCCCGTAGACCCGGTTGTCGCCGGTGACCCCGACCGTGCGGGCCGGCAGGAGGACCGCGAAGTACTGCCACGGGCGCGGGATCGTCCGGTCGGCGACCGCCCGCTCGACCTCCGCCTCGACGATCGCGTTCGCGACCCGGGCGCGCCGCACGCGCTCCGGCGTCACGGCGCCGTTCACGCGGACCGCGAGGCCGGGGCCCGGGAACGGCTGCCGGTCGGGCGACGGGATCCCGAGGTGGCGCGCGAGCGCCCGGACCTCGTCCTTGTAGAGGTCCCGCAGCGGCTCGACGAGCACGAGCCGGCTGTCCTTCGGGATCCCGCCGACGTTGTGGTGCGTCTTGATCGTGTCCCGGAGCGATCCCCCGCTCTCGATCCAGTCCGGCGCGATCGTTCCCTGCACGAGGCGGTCGGTGCCGAACCGCTCCGCCTCGGCCTCGAAGAGCCGGACGAACGCCGTGCCGATGCGGCGCCGCTTCTCCTCGGGGTCGGTCACCCCGTCGAGCGCCGCGAAGAACCGGTCGGCCGCCGCGACGACCTCGAAGCGGAGCCCGCTGTCGCGGAAGAACGCGCGCACGCGCTCGACCTCCCCCGCGCGCAATAGGCCGGTGTCGACGAAGATCGCCCGGGCGCGGTCGCCGAGCGCGCGCTCGACCAGCACCGCGGCGGCGGTCGAGTCGATCCCCCCCGAGACCGCGACGATCGCCGTGCCCGGGACGTCGGCGCGGAGCTTCGCGGTCGCCTCGGCGACGAACGCGGCCGGGTCGTTCACGACCCGCTCCCGGGGGTCGGGGCCGGTTCCTCCCGCCACTTCGCGCGGTACCGCTCGAGGGCGCCCGTGAGCTCGGGGAACTTCAGCGCGAGGATCGCGGTCGCGAGGAGGGCGGCGTTCTCGGCCGCGTCGAGCCCGACCGCCGCGACCGGGACCCCGGGCGGCATCTGGACGACCGAGAGGAGGCTGTCGAGCCCGAGGCCCCGGTGGAGCGGGACGCCGATCACCGGCTTCAGCGTGCGCGCCGCGACCGCCCCCGGGAGGGCCGCCGAGAGCCCGGCCATCGCGACGAAGACGTCGGTCTCCGGGTCGCGGACGAGCCGGTCGACCTTGTCCGGCGTCCGGTGCGCCGACGCGACGTGCACGTCGCACGGGACCCCGAACTCGGCGAGCCGGGTCCGCACTTTCTCGGCGATCTCGAGGTCCGACTTGCTGCCGACCAGGACCGTGACCTTCACGCCGGGCCCGAACGACGGAGTGGCTAATAGGTTGGGCACCTCCCCGCGTCCGATGGCGCTCCGCCTGCACCGGGGAGGTCGGTTCCGCCGGGCGCTCGGGCGGGCGCTCGGGGGCGACTTCGAGCTCGGCGACCGAGTGTGGCGGCGGATCCTCCACGTCCTCGGCGCCGGGGCACTGCTCTACTACGTCCTCCCGACCGGGTTCTTCCTCGTCGCGCCGAAGGAGTACGTGCTCCTGGCCGCGCTCGCGGCGATCTACGTCCTCGAGGCGCTGCGCCTCGCCGCCGGTCTCGAGCTGCCGACGATCCGGGCCTACGAGGCCGGCCGGGTCGGCAGCTTCGCGATCTTCGGGACCGCGATCGTGCTCGCGATCCTCCTCTTCCCGGTCCCGATCGCGTGCGCGGTCGTGCTCGGGACGGCGGTCGCGGACCCGCTCGCCGGCGAGCTGCGGCGGGACCCCCGGTTCCGCCGGATCGACGCGCTCGCGCCGTTCGCGGTCTACGCGGCCCTCGCGTGGGCCGGCCTCGCGGCGATCGGGCGGTGGCCGGCCGTCCCATCGGTCGGCCTCGCGGCGGTCGCCGCGGCGATCGCGGTCGCGGTCGAGCGGCCGAAGGTCCGGTGGATCGACGACGACTTCGTGATGGTCCTCGTCCCCGCGCTCGCGCTCTACGGCCTCGGGGCCGTCGCGCTCGGCTACCGATAGCTCGGGCCCTAGACGATCGGCGTCAGCGTCGCGTGGGGCGGCCCCTTCTCGGGGTCCGGGCTGATCGCGTAGATCGTCGTCCGCGGCCGGATCCCGTAGATGCACGGCGCGCTGTCGATGTTGATGATGCGGAAGTACGTGTCCATCATGTTCAGGATCTCGCTCGACACCAGGAGGCCGGGCTTCAGGAGGCCGATCCCGAGGTTCCCGACGTGCTTCGTGCGCGAGACGCCCTGGAAGTACATCCGGATCGCGACCTGGTCGCCCATCAGGCTCTCGAACGTGTCGAACGCGGTGTACTCCATGAACGGCTTGCGGTCGGGCCCGGCGACGGCCTTCTCGGCGGTCACCATCGCCCGCATCGCCTCGTCGCGGCCGAAGCGCGCCATCGGCAGGATGTACGGGTCCTCGGTCTCGTTCGCGGTGTAGTCGGGGATCCGGACCCGCGTGTCGAACTGGTTGGTCGGCACGTGCCGTACGAGCGTCTCGCGGAGCTTCTCCGGCGACTCGCCCGCGGCGAGGACCGCGATGATCCCGCGCCCCTGGGTCAGGAAGTTGAGGAACGTCGGCGTGAACAGCATGTAGCAGTCGTCGATCCCGACGTTCACGTCGACCTCGAACGCGTTGAAGCTCCCCCGGCGGAAGCCGCCGCCGAGGAGCTGGTCGAAGTCCGGGATCCCGGTCGAGTAGTACCGCTCGGGGTCCGAGATCGGCTTCCAGTTGCCGGCGGCCGCGCTGCCGCCCCCGTTCATCGCGATCCCGAGCGCCTCGAACCGGCCCCCGTTCAGCGTGACCGCATAGCGCGCGCGGCCGATGTTGGTCGCGCGGAGCTTCTCGAGCCGCAGGTGGCGGACCCGCCGCTCGTCGAGCTCCTCCCGCTGGATCGAGATCAGCCCGTCGACGAGGTACTCGATCCCGCCGGCCTCGGGCTTCTCGAGGATCATCACGACGTCGGTGCTGGACCCCTCGACGAGGTCCTTCTGCAGCGCCATCACGAACTCTTCCATCTCGAGTCCGTACTTGTGGGTCACTCCCTCGAGGGAGTCGATGACGAGCAGCGACTTCTCCGGGAGCGACTTCTCGATCCGGTTGTAGACGTTCTCGACCTCGGGCATCGGGCTCCGCTTCAACAGCGCGGTCAGGTGGGCCCGGTCGACGCGGGTCGGCGGGCCCCGCTCCTGGCCGAAGCTGCCGAGGATCTCGCGGCCGGCGCGGACCTTCCGCTGCTCGGTCTCGGGGAGCTCGGGCTCCCGGCTCTTGCCGGTCGCCTGGATCGCGTCGAGGAACAGCTTCGCCGCGTCGAGCACGCGCGTCCGCATCTCGGTCGCCCGGAGCCACGGGAACTGGCGGTAGAGCGCCTCGTCGCCGACGCGGGTCGACAGGTAGTACGACCGGTTCGCCTGCCCGACGCGCTCGAGCAGCTCGAGTCCGAACGTCGTCTTTCCCGAGCCCGCGCCGCCCTTCACGATGAGCGACCGGCCGCCCTTGCCGCTCAGGAAGGCGATGACCTCGGGCGGGACCCCGCCGACCGTGCTGCCCTCGTTCGCTGTCATGGGAAACTCCTACGGATGCACGGCGCGGCGGCTCCCCTCGACGACCGAACCGTTCCGTGCCGTGGGAACTTCATGGACGCGATAGGAAAGTAAAGCTTACGGCCGGGCCGCACCGGGCGCGCCGCCGTCGGCGCCGGCGGCCCGGCGGGCCGACTCGCGGGCCGCGCGGAGCGCGTGGGCGAGCGGCGCCCCGGGCTCGCCGACCGCGGTCGCCGCCGCCGGGTTCCCCCCGCCCTTGCCGTCGAACGCGGGGGCGGCGGCGCGCACGACCTCGTTCGCGGCGACCTGCGGGGAGGTCGATCCCACGAAGAGGACCCCGCGCCCGTCCTCCTCGCCGGCGAGGATCGCGACCCGTCCCGGCGCCTTGGTCAGGAGGCGGGAGAGCTCCATCAGCTCGGCGCGGCCGAGGTCGACCTGGCCGGTGAGGAGCGTCGTGGCACCGAGGGTCTCGGCGACGGTCGGGTCGGAGAGCAGTCGGGCGGCGGTCGCCCCGAGGTCCTCCTTGCGCCGGGCGCGCGCGCGCTGGCGGGACTCCTCGATCTCGCCGAGGAGGCGGTCGATCCCGTCCGGCAGCTGGGGCACCGGCACTCCGAGGCGCCGAGCCGCCTCCTTCAGGATCTCCTCGTGCTCGTCGCGCAGGTCGAGCGCCCGCTCGCCGCTCGAGTACGTCAGGCGGACGATCCCGTCCTGGATCCGCTCCACGTCGGAGATCGCGATCGCGCCGACCTCGCTCGTGTGGGTGCAGTGGGTCCCCCCGCACGCCTCGACGTCGAACCCCTCGACCTCGACGATCCGCAGCTCCTTCCCCGGGACCGCGCCGCCCTGGTAGAGCGTGAACCCGAACCGCCGCTCGGCCGCGCTGCGGCCCTCGAAGTAGCTCTTCACCGGCCGGTCCTCCCGCACGATCTCGTTGACCCGCCGCTCGACCCGGCGGAGCTCGTCGCGCGAGAGCGGCTTGTAGTGCGTGATGTCGATCCGGGCGGCCTCGGGGCCCTTGTACGCTCCCGCCTGCCAGACGTGGGGGCCGAGCACCTCGCGCAGCGCGCCGTTCAACAGGTGGGTCGCGGTGTGGTGCTGCATCAGCTGGACGCGCCGGGGCCGATCGATGCGGCCGCGGACCCGCTCGCCGACCGCGAACGGTGCGGGCCGCTCGAGGCGGTGGAGGATCCAGGGGCCCCGCCGCGCGACGTCGACGACCGCGAGATCGCCCAACTGACCCGTGTCGGTCACCTGGCCGCCGCCGGTCGGATAGAAGTACGTGCGGTCGAGCGCGACGAACGGTCCGCCGACCCAGACGACGTGCGCCTCGAACGCGAGCGTGTACGGGTCGAGGTAGTACAGGACCTCGGTGGCGGGGACCGTGCCGGGCACGTCCGGGAGGCCCTCGACCACCTCGGCGTACTCGGTCGCCGGCCGCTCGCTCTCGTGGCGGGTCGCGACCCGCGCGTAGAAGTCGTCCGGGATCGGCGGGGGGTCGCGCACCTCTTCGACCGCGAGGTCCGGCGGGATCCCGAGCGAATCGTACCACTGGATAAGGTCGTCCTCGGTCACGCGCCCGCCGCCCGCGCGGGTCCGCTCGTCGTACCGGCGGATCATCGCGCGCGCGCGCTCGATCGACTCGGCGAACCGCTCGGCCTCCGCCGCGACGACCCGATGGAGGTCGTCCCGGTGCTCCCCGACCTCGGGGAACGCCCGGGCGATCTCGCGCGCGGAGGCGTCGAGGATCGCGGACAGCTCCGGCGCCTCCGGCGTCCGCTGGAGGATCCGGATCGAGCGGCGGAGGAGGAGGCGGGCGAAGTAGCCCTCCTTGCTGTTCGACGGGACGACCCCGTCGGTCAGGAGGAAGTTGATCGCCCGGGCGTGGTCGATCAGGATCGCCGCCTCCCGCGGCGGGAACGTCCGGCGGAGCTCCTCGTACTCCCGGCCGAACACGGCCTCGTACGCGGTGTTCGTGCCCTGGCTCATCCAGGCGAACCGCTCGAGCCCGTAGCCGGTGTCGACGACCGTGAGCGGCATCGGCCGCAGCGACGTCCCGTCCCGCACGTACTCCATGAACACGAGCGTCGCGAGCTCGAGCCCGAGCAGCCCGACGCTGAGCGAGGGGCCGAGGTTGCCCCCGCCCTCCCAGACCTCCTCCTTGTAGGTGATCCCCGTCGGGTCCGCGCCGAGCTCCTCCGTGAGGAGCCCGTGGCAGAGCTCGACCGTCCGGTCCTTGAAGTAGACCTCGTGGTCCGGCCGGTTGAACGCGTGGTGCGCCATCATCTCGAACAGCGTGAAGTGCCGGCCGCTGCGGCCGACCTCCTCGAGGTCGATGAACCGCAGGACCGGCTGGCTGATCGTGAGGGGATTGGCGGGCGGCGGGATCGCCCCGCTCGTCACCCACGGCTGGAAGTCGTAGATCGAGGCCTGGGTGAAGAACACGTCGTTGCGCCACCGCGCGACCGTCGGGTAGCGCCGCACCCGCGCGTGCCCTCGCTGCTCGAAGTAGCGGAGGTACGCCTCGCGCATCGCGTGCGTCTCGTACGCGCGGGCGAAGCCGGGGCGCCCGAGGAACCCGTAGTCGCGGCACGGGGCCTCCTGGCACCGGTCGTGGTCGCCGAGCGTCCAGAACGCCGCGCCGCAGACCGTGCAGGCCCGGCGACGGAACCCGGCCCGGTGGAAGAACGCCAGGTCGTACTCCGCGTCCTCCATCACCGGCGTCCGAGGGGCCCCGGTGCTTAAGCGCTTTGTCGGATTTCGGCGGACCGTCCGCGCGGACCGGGGGCGCGCGGCGCTGCGGGGCGGTCGGGCTGGCAGAGATCGGGAACGCGGCCCCCGGCCCCGACGCGCGCGCGGTCACCCGCTCGACCGTCCTGCTCGTCGCGCTGAGGATCGGCTACGCGTACAACTGGTTCGACACCGGCCCCGCGCTGCCGTCGATCGGCGCGACGTTCTCGGTCGGGCCGGCCGACCTCGGGCTCCTCGTCGCGATGTTCCTCGTCGGCGCCGGCCTGATGCAGGTCCCGGCCGGGTTCCTGTCGCGCCGCGTGGGGGCCCGGTCGGTCTCGATCGCCGGGGTCGCGCTGCTGGCGCTCGCGGGGCTCGGCAGCGGCGGGGCGCCGTCGTTCGCCGTCCTGCTCGCGCTCCGCCTCGCGGCGGGGTTCGGCGCCGGCCTGTTCTTCTCGCCCGCGATCGGGCTCGTCGCGAGCCTCTACCCGGCCGGGCGCCGGGGGCTGCCGGTCGGCACGTTCAGTTCCGCGTTCAGCGCCGGCGCCGCGTTGGGGATCGTCGGCAGCTCGCTCCTGATCCCGGCGGTCGGCTGGCGCGGGGCGTTGCTGGTCGGCGGCGGGGCCCTCGCGCTCCTCTCGGTCGCGGCGGTCGTCGGGATCCCGAGGGCGGCGGGCGCCGCGCCGCCGGCCGGTCCGCGGGCGCGCGGAGTGCCCGCGGCCCTGAAGTACCGCGCGGTCTGGGTCATCGGGATCGCGTTCGTCGGGGTCGAGGGCGCGTCGTTCGCGACCGGCCAGTTCATCGTGCCGTTCGGGGAGGCGGTGCGGGGCTGGCCGATCCTGCTCGCGGGCCTCGTCGGGATGATGTTCGTCTTCCCGAGCACGTTCGGCGGTCCGGTCGGCGGCGTGATCGCCGAGCGGTTCCGCACCCATCGGACGCAGTTCGTCCTCGCGACCCTCACGGCCGCGGGGGTCCTCGCGCTCGTGCCGTTCGCCGGCGTGCTCGCGGCCGTGCTGATCGGGATCGCGTTCTCGTTCGCCTACGGGTTCATCTACGCGGTGATGTACGTCCTGCCGCACTTCTGGCGGACGCTGCCGGCCGACGAGATCCCGCTCGCGATCGGGCTCTTCAACGCGATCCAGCTCACCGGCGGGGCGGTCGTGTCGTTCCTCTTCGGCTGGGTCGTCGAGGTCCGGTCCTACCCGGTGGCGTGGGAGTTCCTCGTCGCGGCGATGCTCGCGGCGGTCGCGGTCCTCGCCGCGCTCCCGGCGACCGAGCCCGCCCGTGCGGCCGGTCCGCCGC
>JASHQY010000050.1 GCA_030038885.1 Thermoplasmata archaeon
GGCTCCGCTTCGCGACCACAGCCCGGAGAAGCGCGGCATCGCTCCCGCCCTCCCTCGACGAGCGGGTCACCCCTCTCTTCCGTCCGTGGGGATCGGCGGTCCGACGATCGCGGACCGCGCCGGCCGCGCCCCGGCGGGGGCGGTGACCCCGCGGGCGACCTCGATTCGAGTCGGGGATGGGATCCGGCGGATGCCTAGCCGCCGCCGCGCGAGAGGAATGGATTGTACGACCAGCGCTCGATCCTTCGACTCGGACTCGGGAGCGGAGAGATTCTCGTGGTCCCAGCCCACGGTTACCGAGGGACCTCGGCGGCCCAACCGCCGCGAAGAGCGCTCCGCCCAGGGTGCCCGGTCCCTGAGAACCCGCACCGTTCCCCACGAACTAAGTTGTTAAATATGGCTGACATGGCTCGGGAAGCGCTGCTGACGAGTGTCTGACAAACAGACCGCGTTGGCCGCGGACGGCGCACAGGGGAATCCGAACAGGGTGGGTCGCTCGATGTATCTCAAACGGCTCAAGGTGCGGAACTTCAAGTCGTTCGCCGGCGCGTCCGAAATTCCGTTCCAGCCCGGGTTCACCGGGGTCGCGGGGCCGAACGGGATGGGCAAGTCGAACATCTCGGATGCGATCCTGTTCGTGCTCGGTCCGACCAGCTCGAAGGCCCTGCGGGCCGAGCGGCTCACGCACTTGTTCTTCAACGGAGGGTCCTCGAAGAAGGCCGCGACGGAGTGCGAGGTCTCGCTGGTCTTCGACAACGCGGACCGGCTCCTTCCGTGCGACACCGACGAGGTCGAGATCACGCGGTACGTGAAGCTCGCCCCGAGCGACCCGGACGGCTACTACTCGTACTTCTACGTGAACGGGAAGCGGACGACCCAAACCGAGATCGACGCGGTCCTGTCGCACGGCCGGCTCTCCGGGGACGGCTACAACCTCGTCCAGCAGGGCGACGTCAACAAGGTCGTCACGATGGGCCCCGTGCCCCGGCGCGGTCTCGTGGAGCGCCTCGCCGGCATCAGCCAGTACGACGACGAGCTCCAGCGGGCGGAGACCAAGCGGGTCGACCTCGACCAGAACCTCGAACGGATCCAATCGCTGCTCGGCGAGATCAAGGGGCGGTTGTCCGCGCTGGAGGGGCAGCGGCTCCAGGCGATCCAGTACAAGCAGCTGCAGGACGAGCAGCACCGCACGCAGGCCCGGCTCGCGCGCGCCGGCCACCGCATGGCCGAGCAGGAGCTCGCGACCTGCCGGAAGCAGGTCGAGTCGGTCCGGGAAGAGATCGCGAAGCTCGACGCGGCGCGAACGCAGCTGGCGGCCCGTCAGGACGAGCTGACCCGCTCGATCGACCGGGTCGACCAAGAGATCGCCGAGGCCGGGGGCGCGGCTTCCGTGAAGTTCAAGGCGGAGCTCGACGAGAAGCGGATGGCGTTCGCCCGGCTCGACCAGAGCCTCACCCACCTCCGCGAGGCGCTCGAGGCCCTGACCGCGCAGGCCGACGAGCTCGCGCACAGCGTCCAGGCCGACGAGACCCAGCGCGCGTCATTCCAGAAGCAGGAGACGACGCTCGCCGAGCGGCTGAAGGCCCTCGCCGCGCAGGCCGAGGAGGACACGCGCGGCATCCAGGCGGCGACCGGGAGCCCGGGAAAGTCGGGCGAGAAGATGGCCGCCGCGCGCAAGCGCCAGCTCGAGCTCGAGCGGCAGAGCGACGCGAAGCAGAAGGCCTGGCAAACGGCCGTTCAGGAGCGCGAGGCCTCGAGCGCGGGCCGGGAGGCCGCCGAGCGCGCGCAGGCCCAGGCGGAGGACGACCTGCGCGAGCGCGAGGTCGAGGTCAAAGACCTCGAACTGAGGATCAAGGAGACCGGGCCGGCGAAGGGCTCGGGCGGTCCCTCCACCGGGGACCTCCAGAAGGAGCTCTTCGCGCTCAAGAACCAGGAGAAGGCGCTCTCCGCCGAGGCCGAGCGGCTCGCCCGCGAGGTCGGCGAGATCAACCGCCGCTACCTCCAGCTCGACGCGCGGCTCAAGGCGCGCACCGAGTCGGGGTCCCGGCCGAACCAGTTGGCCGCGGTCGACTTCCTGCTCTCGCAACGGAACCTGGGCAAGGTCGCCGGGATCCGCGGAACGGTCGAGGAGCTGGCGGAGTTCGATCCGAAGTACAAGACCGCGCTGCAGGTCGCCGGCGGGAACCGGTTCCAGGCGCTCGTGGTCGAGACCGACCAGGTCGCCGAGGAGTGCATCCGGCTCCTGCGTAGCGAGAAGCGCGGCCGCGCGACCTTCCTACCGCTCAACAAGATGCTGCCGGGCCGGCCGCACGGGAAGGCGCTCGTCGTCTCCAAGGCCTCGGGGGCCACCGGGTTCGCGGTCGATCTCGTCCGGTTCGAGGAGGAGCTCCGCTCCGCTTTCTGGTACGTATTCGGCGAAACGGTCGTCATGGACGACCTCGGCCACGCGCGCGAGCAGATGGGGGGCGTGCGCCTCGTCACGCTCTCGGGCGATCTGATCGAGGCGACCGGAGCGATCTCGGGCGGCTATCTCGACCCCTCGGCCCAGGGCCGGGGCGCCGACAGCGCGGTCGAGCTGAAGCGGCTGGGCGACGAGCTCCGGGAGAAGAGCGCCGTCGAGACCGCGGCCCGCGCGAGCCTGGCGAAGGCCGCGGACCGGATCCGCACCGTGAGCGAGGAACTCGCGACGCGCTCGATCCAGGACCAATCGCACCAATCCTCGCGGCAGATCCTCGAAAAGGACCTCGCCACGGCCCGCACCCGGCTCGGCTCGGCCCGGGAGCGGATCGCGGCCGCCGCGGCCGAGCAGAAGAAGGCCGAGGCGGCGTTCGCGCGGGCCGAGGAGGTCGCGCAGAAGCTCGCGGACGAGATCGCTTCGCTCAAGGCCGCGCTCTCGAAGGCCCAGGAGGAGTACGTCGGGCAGCTGCCCGAAGCCCTCGGCGCCAAGCTCCGCGCGCTCCAGGAAGCCGCGCAGAAGACGTCCGAGGAGCGCGTGCGGGTCAACGGCGAGCTCGAGTCGGCCCGGGCGTCGCTCGCGGCGCTCGTGACGAGCCTGGACACCCGCACGAAGGAGCTCGCCGAGGCGCGCGCGGCGCTCGCGGCGAAGACGAAGGAGATCGCGCAGACCGAGCGGTCCGTCGCCGCCGCTCGGGAGGCGCTCGACGCGCTCAAGTCGGTCGAGTCGAAGCAGACCGAGACCCAAAAGGCGCAGGCGGAGACGAAGCGGAAGTTCGAGGAGGAGCGCCTTAAGGTCACGGGGAAGCTCGGCGAGGCCCAAGCGAACCTCGAGACGCGACGCGCGCTGCTCACCCAGGAGGAGACCCGCCTCGCGGTCGCGGAGACCAAGTTCCACGAGCTCCAGGACGCACTGAAGCAGTTCCCCGAACCGGAGCCGAACGAGAAGCCGATGTCCGTCGACGAGCTCAAGCGGACGCTCGCGGCCGTCGAGCAGCAGCTCGCCGGTCTGGGGGATGTCAACCTGCGCGCGGTCGACGACTACGACGCGGAGAAGGGCCGGCTCGATGAGTTCGGCACCGAGGTCCAGCGCCTCACGTCCGAGAAGACCGAGATGGTCGGTCTCGTCCACGAGATCGAGAAGAAGAAGCGCGAGAAGTTGAACGAGGTCGTGGTCGCGGTCAGCGGCCACTTCCAGGACATCTACTCCGAACTCTCCGGGGGCGGGGAGGGCGAGATCGCCCTCGAGAACCCCGACGACCCGCTCGCCGGCGGGCTCCTGATCCGGGCCCGCCCGGTCGGCAAGACGGTCGCGCGCCTCGAGCAGCTCTCGGGCGGAGAGAAGTCCGTCGCCAGCCTCGCGTTCATCTTCTCCCTGCAGCGCTACGACCCGAGCCCGCTCTACGTCTTCGACGAGGTCGACATGTCGCTCGACGGGCTGAACGCCGAGTTCGTCGGGCGGATGCTCCGCCACAACGCCGAACGGGCCCAGTTCATCGTGATCTCGCTCCGCAAGGTGACCCTCAAGTTCGCCGGCCACCTCTACGGAGTGACGATGCGGGGAGACGGCTGCTCGCACGTGATCGGCATCCACCTCGACGACATCCACGATGTCGAGAGCCGCGAGGGCGCGCGGGCCCCGGAAGCGACGCCGCCGGCGCTGGAGGCGAAGTGACGACCCCCGAGTCCCAGGTCGCCGTCCCGCTCGCCGGCCCGGTCGGGGTCCCCCGGGACGCCGCGGAGAAGGTCCTTCGCTACCTCGTCTTCCACCGCTCGCTGCTCGGGGAGGCCGAGGACACCTCGATCCTGCTCGAGCGCTACCTCACGCTCGTCGAGAATCTCAAGGAAGGGGTCCATCTCGTGATCCCCGACCCCTTCCAGAAGGCGATGGCGGTCCTCTTCGAGCTCGTGATGGACGAGGAGTTCGATCCGTGGGAGATCGACCTCGTGAAGTTCACCCAGTCCTACCTCGACCGCGTCCGCGCGGACGGCGAAGTGAACTTCGCGATCGCCGGGCGCCTCGTGTACATGGCGTGGAGCATCCTCTACCTCCAGTCGGAAGAGCTCCTCAAGGCCCGCGAGGCCGCCGCGGCGGGGCCCGCGGCCCCGGGAGCCGAGCTCGACGCGAGCCCGCTCGACGAGGGCTACCTTCCGCTGATGGAGACCCCCGAAGCGGTCGACGTGACCTCGACCGTCCTCAACTCGCTCGACGCGCCGCCGCTCCTCGAGATGGTCCGCCACCCCGAGACCCGACCGGTCTCGCTGCTCGAGCTCGTGCGCGCGTTCGGGGAGGCCGAGGCCGACGCGCGCCGCGCGGTCCGGATCCAGGAGCTCCGCGAGCGGCTGCGCGAGGAGCAGCGCGCGCCCCCCGAGGTCCTCGTCCACGGCGATCTCCCCGAGAACGACCTCGCCGACACGTGGGCCGCTGCCCTGCGGCATCCGATCGACGAGCCGTTCCCGCTCCTCAGCCTCTGGAACCCGCGCACCGGCCGCGACCGACTGGTCGCGATCTTCCTCGCCGCGCTGTTCCTCGCGCGGGAGGAGTCGATCGCCCTCCGCCAGGACGTCCTGGGCGAGAGCCCGGTGATGATCGTGCGGACCGCCGAGGTCCGCAAGGTCGTGACGGAGGAGGAGGCGTAATCGATGCCGTCGAAGTTGGACGACCTGGTCTTCCAGGTCGAAGCGATCCTGTTCGCCGCGGGCCGGCCGCTCAGCGTGAAGGAGATCACCGACGCGCTCGGGCTCGCCGACTACCGACCGGTCCTCAAGGCGGTCCGCACGCTCGAGACGACCTACCGCAACCGCCAGTCCGCGCTCGAGGTGCGGAAGGTCGGGGACCGCTACGCGCTCCAGCTCGAGGAGCGCTACGTCCCCACGGTCCACTCGGTCACTCCGGTCGAGATGGCGCCGCGGACGCTCAAGACGCTCACGCTCGTCGCGTACCACCAGCCGATCCTCCAGAGCGTCCTCGTCCGGATGATCGGGGACGTCGCGTACGAGGAGGTCCAGCACCTGCGCACGGTCGGCCTCGTCCGCACCGAGCCGAAGGGATCGACGCTCGAGCTCACGACCACGCGGCGGTTCGCGGAGTACTTCGGGATCGCGTCGACGCGCCCCGAGGAGATCCGCAAGTTCCTCGAACAGAAGCTCGGGGTCGCTCCGTCGCCCCCGCCGCCGGCCGACGGGGCGCCGTCGACCGAGGCCCCCGAAGGTCCGGAACCCGCGCCCGCCGCTGCCGAGCCCGCGCCCGAGGACGCCGCACCGGCGGAGCCTCCGTCCGCGCTCTGAGCGTCAGAGCGCGCCGCAGCGGGGACATCGGACCGGCTCGGCCGGGCGCAGCGCCCCGCAGTACGGGCACAGGAACGTCGGTCCGTCGTACTTCGCGGTGGGGAAGGTCCCGGCGCCGGGGGCCGGCGGCGGCAGGGCGGCGTACGCCGGCGGCGGGGGCGGCAACGAGGTCTTGGACGGGCGGGCCATCACGAGGACCAGCGCGACCGCGACCGCGGCCCCCACGCCGAAGATGATGTAGATCTCGGTCCACGGAACCGGCGGGCCCGGCGCCACGGTCGGCAGCCCCGGCGTCGGCCCGGTGTACACGTAGTTCCGGATCGCGGGCGTCGCATCGGCGGCGTAGAGCAGGACCGCGAGCGGAGCGCCCCACCCGGTCGCGGCGTCCCATCCCGGGCCCGCGGAGAAGACATAGTTCGAGCCGTTCGTCACGTCGTAGAACGGATCGGTCGGCCCCGGGTGCGCCGCGAAGTAGCTCGCGATGCGGTAGAGCTCGGGTGCGACGAAGCCGAACCGGTGGTTCGCGACCGCGATCTCGTCGGCGAGGAGCCCCGCGAACGCCGGAGCGGCGATGCTCGTTCCCTCGAGGACCGTGAAGTACGTCGTGTTGAACTGGTCCCGCTCGACGAACGCGACGGTCGCGTTCGCCGGGAACGCGAGGTCCGGGCCCGCGCGGCCGAGCGAGCCCGCGCGTTGCTCGAGCGTCGCGTTCACGATGTTCGGTTGCGCGGCGGACTCGAACTGCCAGGCCGGCTCGGGGTAGACCGTGCTGACGCCGCCCTCGGTCCCGGCGTACTGCCCGGGGCCGCCGGACGTGTCCCACCACGCCGAGACGCCGGTGAGGTTCCCGATCGCGTCGTCGTAGCCGACCGTGAGGTTCGTCCCGTTGAACCAGCCGTTGCCGGAGCCGGTGAAACCGAACGAGATGCCCCCGACCGAGAGCGATCCCGAGGTGTTGAAGGCCGCGGTCGCCGGCCAGACCGGCCACTGGCCGTCCGAGCGGCCGGTGAGGCTGTTCGGAGCGTTCCCCTGGTCGCCGCTCGCCGCGACGACTGTGACTCCGGTCGCCGCCGCCTCCTCGAGCTCCTGGTTCCACAGGAAGTCGTTCAGATCGGAGATCCCGAACGACGCGGAGATCACCCCGAGCCGCAGGTCCGGGTTCCCCGGCGACGTATAGTTGTGCGTGAGCGCGCTCGCGAGGTCGAGATCGAAGTACGACGCGATGTCGGCGTCCGAGACCGCGCTCGCGAGCAAGCTGCCGGCAAAGTAGAAGTTGTACAGGGCGGCCCCGGGCGCGAGGCTCCCTGCCATCTCGAGGTCGAGCGAGTTCTCGAACTCATCGAGCGTCGAGTCGTTCGTCCCGTTGAACGGCCCGGGAACCGGGGGCGTCACTCCGGAGATCGTCACCGGGACACCGGTGACGTTCGAATGGGGCCACGCCGCGGCCGACGTGCCGTTCGGCAGCGTGGCGTTGAAGTACTCGTCGATGACCGCCGGATCCCAGGGCGGCGTGTTGGTCTGCCCGGTCTCGTTGTAGCCGCTCGCCAGCAGCGTCGCGATCGCGACGTCGGTCGGGTACGTCGCGTTGATGGGGTTGACCGCGCTTAGGTTCCCGGGGAAGAGCCCGGTCGCGCCGAACGCCTGGGTGAAATCGGACCCGACGAACCATTGGGCGCCGGTGGAGTTGTTCACGACGAATTCGTTGGCGCCCGCGAGCGAGCCCACCGGAGCGATCGGACTCGCCGAGAGGTCGAACGAGAGCCGCAGATCGGCCGAGTTGCTGAGGCCGCTGATCCCCGAGACCCGCCCCGCGAGGCTCGACGGGAGCGCGGGCGTTCCCTGGGCGGTGTAGATCCGAGCGCCGTCGACGCTCGCGAAATCGACCATCCGCACCCCGAACAGCGCGTCGACCGCGCCCGCGCTCAGCTGAGCCATCACGGACAACCGGTTCGGGGCGACGGTGATCGACCGGGCGCCCGCGCCGTCGAGCGTTGAGACGACCTGCGCGACCGCCGCCGCGCTCGGCGCGAACGTCGATTCGAACTCGGGATTGGTGAGGTAGGCGCGATAGAGCGGAGAGCTCGGGTCCTCGACGCTGGCGAGGAACCGTTCGAGACCCCCGGGGTCCGGATACGCGAGCGTCAGCGAGATCTCGAGCGGGGCCGCGGCGGGTACGGGGACCACCGCGTCGCCGCTCGGGATCGCGACCGCGTCGGTGATCAGCGCCGGGGCCGGGAGCGCCGGCGAAGGAGCGACGGCGGCGCTCCCCCCGACGGCGAGGGCCGACCCCACCACGAGCGAAGCGACCACCACCGCGAGGGCCGCGAGCGGGGTCCGCATCGCCTACGGAAGGCCGCGCACCCCTAATGAGGGAAACCCCGCTCCGATCCGAGGACGCAACCCTTTATCCCGCAGCGAGGTCCGGGCGGAAATGGCGTCTTCCGCCGTCACGACCGGGCCGTGCGTCTTCTGTGAGATCGTGGCGGGCCGCGCGCCGGCCCACAAGGTCTACGAGGACGATGCGACCCTCGCCTTCCTCGACCTGTTCCCGCTGACGCGGGGCCATCTCCTGGTGATCCCGAAGAAGCACGGGGCCCGGCTGACCGACTTCGGGCCCCCGGAGCAGGCGGCGGTCCTTCGGACGCTCGAGAAGATGTGTCGTCGGGCCGAGCGACTGACGTCGGACTACAACGTAGGGTTGAACGCCGGCGCCCGCGCCGGCCAGATTGTGTTCCACATGCACTTCCATCTGATCCCGCGCTACGGGGAGTCGAACCCCTTCCAGCCCCGGCACCGGGTCCGGTTGACCGACGCGGAGGCCCAGCGCCTGATCACCGAGCTCGGCGAGTGAGGGTCCCATGACCGCGTCGGCGCGTCCACCCGCAGTGGCCGGCCAGTTCTACGCGGCCAGCGGCGCCGAGCTCGCGCACCAGGTCGAGGGATGCTTCCGGGACGACCGGGGCCCGGGAGAGCTTCCGCTCCGCCATCGCAACGCGGGCCGGTCGCTTCGGGCGGCGGTCGTGCCGCACGCGGGCTACGTGTACTCGGGCGCGATCGCGGCGCACGCGTACGCGCTCGTCGCGCGCGAACGAGCCCCCGAGTCGGTCCTCGTCCTCGGAGTGGACCACCACGGGCTCGGGGGAGGGACGGCCCTCTCGGACCGGGCGTGGCTCACGCCGCTCGGCCCGGTGGAGGTCGATCACGAGCTCGTCCGGGCGCTGCGGCACGGGCCGGTGACGATCGACGAGGCGGCCCAGACCCGCGAGCATTCGATCGAGGTCCAGCTCCCGTTCCTCGAGTACGTGCTCCCCCATCCGCAGTTCGTCGCGCTCCAGGTCCGGTTCGGGAGCTTCGAGTACCTCGAGGAAGTCGCCGGCGTGGTCCGGGACGCCGTGAAGGGACGCGATGTGCTGATGATCGCGTCGACGGACCTCTCGCACTACGTGCCGGTGCGGACCGCCGAGCGGCTCGACCGCATGGCGATCGACGCGATCCTCGCGCGGGACGCCCGGCGGCTCTACGACACGGTCGTGGACCACGAGATCTCGATGTGCGGGATCGCGCCCACGACCGTCCTCCTCGCGACGCTCGAGGACGAGTCGCTCGGCGCCCGGCTGCTCCGGTGGGGTCACTCCGGGGAGGTCGAGCCGATGCGCGAGGTCGTGGGCTATGCCGCGCTCGCGCTCGAGGCGCCCTCGACCGCGGCGGCGTCCCCCGTTAAATAGCGCGTCCGGCTCGCCGCCGCCGGCCGGGCATGATCCTTTCGGACGTCAAGATCCGGGACGAGATGCGCCGCGGCCAGATCGTGATCCGGCCGTTCCGGCGCGAGAGCCTCGGGACGAACTCGTACGACGTGCACCTGGGGCCGTACCTCGCGGTCTATTCGACCGGGGCGCTCGACGCGCGGGCCCGCAACCCCGTGCACGAGTTCCGGATCCCGCCCGAGGGGTACGTGCTGGTCCCCGGCCAGCTCTACCTCGGGGTGACCGAAGAGTACACCGAGACCCACGGGTTCGTCCCGTTCCTCGAGGGAAAGTCGAGCCTGGGCCGCCTCGGGATCGACATCCATTCGACGGCCGGCAAGGGCGACGAGGGATTCTGCAACTACTGGACGCTCGAGATGAGCGTGAAGCTGCCGGTCCGGATCTACGCCGGGATGCCGGTCGGGCAGCTGATCTACTTCGAGATCTCCGGCCGTGTCGCGCGCAGCTATTCGTCCAAGACCAGCGCGAAGTACCGCAAGGTCTCTCCCCATCCGACCCCCTCCCGGATGTACCTCAACTTCGGCGCCCGGCGCGCCGCGGGTCGCCGCTAGCGATCCGGGGGCCGTCCGCTCGCCGCGGCGCCCGCGGCCGGCGGAAGGAGGTAGAACGCGGGCCGCCCGGGACGCGAACGCTCGCGGCGTCCGAGCGGGTCGTGTGGCCCGGCCTCCTCCTCGCGGTAGACCGCCACCGACGTGAAGCCGAACCGGCGCGCGAGATAGCCCTCGGCCTCGCGGAGCACGTCGTGCTCCTCGAGCGCCGGGGGACCGGCGTCCGGCTCGGAGCGGAGCAGGGGGCCGACCCGCTGAACGTACCGCGGGATCGCCGCCCGCGCGGCGGCCATCTCGGCGTGCTGGGCCGCCCGGTCCATCACGGCGCGCACGGTCGGGGTCTCCCCGCGCGCGAGGAGTTCGCGCATCCATCGCTCCACGGCCGCCTTCCAGGGGGCCGCGATGAAGAAGGCAACGTCCGCCGAGGCCCCGGGCTCGCGCGCCGAGCGCTGGACCGCTCGCAGGTCCGCTTCGACCCGGTCGAGGTACTCCTCCCGGGTCTCCGCGTCGGTCGACTCCGCGAAGTCCGCCGGGTCCGGGAACCGTTCGAGCGCGACGAGCGAGGGGAACCGCCCGGCGCCCACCTCCTCCGCGAGGTGCGGAGTGATCGGGCCGAGCAGGAGGGTCCACGCCCGGCCGACCCGGTCCGTCGCGTCTCCCGGTACGCCGCCGCGGGCGTAGTACCGGCGGAGCAGCGACGGGACGCCGACGTACACCTCCTCGGCCACGGGCCGCAGATCGGTCGCGTCGAACCCCGCCCGCACGCGGACGAGGACCCGGTGCATGCGCGACAGGAGCCACGCGTCGAGCTCCGGCGGGCCCGCGCCCGAGCCCCGGCTCTCGCGCACGAGGCGCTCGATCTCGTCGAGCCGGGCCCGGGCCGAGTCGACCGCTTCCGAGCTCCACTCCACGTCCGCCGACGGGGACGCGGCGTGGACGTAGTAGAGGCGCAGCGCGTCCGGTCCCCAGCGCTCGAGCGCGCCGTCGATCGGAGGGATCCGCCCGCCCTTCGACGAGACCTCCTTCTTCGAGAGCTTGGCCCCCGAGCTGCCGGTGATCCACCCGTTGACGTAGATCTGCCGCGGCTGGAGGCGCGGCTCGACCAGGCGCACGTGGGCAAAGAGGAAGACCGGGAAGTGGACGCTCTTGTGCTCGTGCCCTCCCATGTTGATGTCGAGCGGGTACCAGTAGAGGAACTCGGAGCGGACCTCCTCCTGGAGGGCGGCCGGGACGGAGGGCTCGCCGGCGCCCTGGCCCCGGAAGACGTAGTCGAAGAACGCATCGCTGAGCTGGCCGGGGGCGATCCGACCGGAGCTCACGAACCGGCGCACGACGAAGTAGGCCATGTAGAACGTCGAGTCCGCGATCGGCTCCACGATCCACGCCGGGTCCATCGGGAGCGGGGTCCCGAGCCACGGACCCTTGCGGGCGCAGGGCCGGTCCAGGAACCACTCCACGATCCCGGGCAGCTCGCGCCCGTACTCGGGGGGCCACGTTGCGATCCGGCCGGCCAGCTCGCGCGTGCGGGCCTTCCATTCGGGATCGCTGTACCGCAGGAACCACTGGTCGGTGACCTTCCGGATCACGACCGCGTGGCCGTTGCGGCAGATCACCGGCTTCGAGAATTCCTGCAGGGCGAGCGCGCCCGCGCGCTCCGTGAGCTGCTGCTCGACCCGCTCGCGGGCGTCGCGGACCGACACGCCGGCGAGCGGCGGGACCGTCATGCGGCCCCGGACGAACTCGATCCGGTAGAGGCGCTCCGTCGCCGCGTCGAGCGCGACCGTGTCCGCGAGGCTCTTCGCGCCCGTCGCGCGCAGGGCCCGTTCGGCCGGGGTTCCCTCCCCCGCGACCAGCGCCCCCTCGGCCGACGAGAGCTTCGCGTCGCTCGGGATCTCGAGGAGGACGATCGGAGGCGGGACGCCCTCGCGCTCGGCCGCCGGAAGCTCCGCGAGCGCTGCCGCGTCGGCGGGCGCGTGCGCGGGGACGCTCATCACCACCCCGGTACCAATCGCCGGGTCGACGAGCCGGCTCGCGCGGACCGGCACCGGCCGATCGAGGAGCGGCACGCGCACCGGGCGACCGACGAGCTCGGCCGCGGGGACGGCATGCCCCAGGTGCCCGCCGTGCTGCTCCACCAGCCGTTCGCCGCCGGGCCGCGCGACCAGGTACTCCCCCGACCCGTGGTGCCAGACCACCAGCTCCTCGCCCGGGGCGAGCCAGAGGTTCGTCACCCCGTAGATCGTCTCCGGGCGGAGCGTCGCCGCGAGCAGGACGCGCCCGTCCTCCAGCCGGAACGGCACGAGAACGTAGCGGAGGATCTCGGCATCCCCACCGCGCTCGAGGTCGGTCTCCGACGGGTCGACGGCGAGGGGCCCGCAGACCGGGCACACCGACGCGAAGTAGGAGCCCTGCACGACCTCGCCGGCCGCGTGGAGCGTGCGCATCTGCCAGCGGACGAACTGCTGGTAGTCCTCGTCGATCGTCGTCACGTAGGTGCGCTCGTCGACGAGCGCGCCGATGCGGCGCAGCACGCGCCGGTACTCCTCGCCCAGGAACCGGGCGGCGGCCGCCGGGTCCTCGAGGGTCGGCCAGACCGCAGGGGGCACTCCGGCGTCCTCGAGCGTCTGCACGATGACCGGGTCGCGCGCCTTCACCCGGCGCGCGAACGCGACGGTGGGGATGCCCGAGACGTGGAGGCCGAACGGGAAGAGGACCGCCTCGCCCCGCGCCCGATGGTAGCGGTGGAGCGCGTCCATGTAGGCGTACGACCGCAGGTGCCCGACGTGGAGGAACCCGCTGGCCCCGGGATAGGCGATCAGCGCGAAGAACTTCGCCCGGTCCGGATCGCGGTACGCGGTGGTGAGCCCCGCCCGCGCCCAGGCCTCCTGCCACCGCTGAGCCGCGCGGTCCTCCATGCGGGCCATCGAGCGGCGCCGGCTATTGAACGATTGCGTCGGAGGCGGCGGAGGAGGCGCTCCGGTCGCGCTAGGAGTCCCTATAGGCGGCCGGCCGGATGGACCTTCGATGCGGATCATCGAGGTCTTCCACTCGCTCCAGGGAGAGGGCCCCCTGACCGGGGTACGGACCACGTTCATCCGGACCGCCCGGTGCAATCTCCGCTGCGCGTGGTGCGACACCCCGTACTCCTTCGGCCCCGGACGGGAGCGCTCGATCCCCTCGCTCCTGCGCGAGGTCGGGCGGCACCGCACCCAGTACGTCTGCCTCACCGGTGGGGAGCCGCTGCTCCAGCGGGAGTCCGTCCCGCTCGTGCAGCGGCTCGCAGAGCAAGGCGTCACGACCGTGATCGAGACCGGCGGGTCGCTCGACGTCTCCCCGTTCCTCGAGATCCCGCACGTCGTGCTGAGCGTGGACGTGAAGTGCCCCTCATCGAAGATGGACGGGCGGAACCGCTGGTCGAACCTCCCGCTCCTGCGGCCCACGGACGTTCTCAAGTTCGTGATCGCGGACCGGAAGGACTACCTCTATGCGACGGCGGTCCTCCGCCGGTACCGGGGCCCGGCGGCCGTGGTCTTCCAGCCGGTCTGGGGCACCGACGCGGGACGGCTCGCGGAGTGGGTGCTGAAGGATCGGCTGGACGTCCGCGTGATGCTCCAGGAACACAAGGTCCTCTGGGGCGACGTTCCCGGCCGGTGAACGGACCCGCGCACCCGGCGAAGGCAGCGGTGGCCGGCCGCCGCGGCGCTCGATACCCTAAAGAGGGAAGGTTCCTCGTTTGTCGGTCCGGACCATGGACACCCATGAACCCACTTCCCGGGGACCGGTGCTGGCCTCCGACTCCCCGTTCGGCAAGGCCCGGGGGATGGTCTTCCCGCGGGTCGTGCTCGCGGGCCACGGGGTGTTGAACGAGCTGGGGACCGCCTGCCAGCAGTTCGACTTCCCCGACTCGGGCGCCGTGATCACCGGGCCGAAGACCGCCGAGCTCGCCGGCACTCGGGCGGCGGAGATCCTGACGAAGGCGGGATTCACCGCCCCGGTGATCCTCGCGCGGGAAGCGACCGAGGAGGAGGTCGCGCGGATCGAGTCGGAGGCGCGCGCGATCGGGGCGCGGTTCCTGGTGGCGGCCGGCGGGGGCAGCAAGATCGACATCACGAAGGTCGTCGCGCACCGGCTCCGGATCCCGTTCGTGAGCCTTCCGACGTCCGCCGCCCACGACGGCATCTCGTCCCCGCGCGCCTCGCTCCACGGCAGCGAGCGGACGACCAGCATCGACGCGGCGGTGCCGATCGGCATCATCGCCGACACGGAAGTGATCGTCCAGGCCCCGTTCCGCCTGCTCGCGTCCGGCTGCGCGGACGTCATCTCGAACGTGACGGCGGTCCTGGACTGGCACCTCGCGGTCCGCCTGAAGAACGAGGAGTTCTCGAGCACGGCGGCGACGCTCAGCGAGTACGCCGCCCGCGAGATCATCGATCACGCGGGCTCGATCAAGCCGCGGCTCGAGGAATCGGTCTGGATCGCGATCCGCCCGATGATCGTCGCCGGGATCGCGATGAGCGTCGCGGGATCGTCCCGGCCGTGCTCCGGCAGCGAGCACCTGTTCAGCCACGCGCTCGACCGCGTCGCGGCCCACCCGAGCCTGCACGGCGAGCAGTGCGGGGTCGGCGCGATCATGATGATGTACCTCCACGGGGGGGACTGGCAGCGCGTCCAGGGGGCCCTGCGCGCGGTCGGGGCCCCGACGACCGCGATCGAGCTCGGCGTGACGTCCGCCGAGGTCGTCAACGCGCTCGTGCTCGCGCACACCCTGCGGCCGGAGCGGTACACGATCCTCGGCGACAACGGGCTCACCCGCGAGGCCGCCGAGCGGCTCGCCAAGAGCACCGGGGTGATCGGCTAGGATGGCGGAGATCACGCTGCTCGCGAGCGCCGAGTCCCGCGAGGGCTACTCGTTCGTCTACCAGGGAGGGGCGCCGGTCTGCCGGACCTGCCCGTACCGCCACGCGTGCCTGACGCTCGACATCGGACGGCAGTACGAGGTGGCGAAGGTCCGCCCGGTGACCCATCCGTGCGCGCTCCAGGAATCCGAGGCGCACGTCGTCGAGGTCCGGCCGGTGGCGCGCTCGCTCGTGGTCGACGCGCGCAGCGCGGTCGTCGGGAGTTCGGTCGAGACCGGCCGGTACCCGTGCCGGCGGATCGATTGCCCGAACTGGTCGGTCTGCGCGGGACCGAGCCTGCCGCCGAAGCAGCGGTTCCGGATCGAGGCGGTCGACCCCGCGCCCGCGGAGTGCCGGATCGGCCGAACCCTCAAACGGGTCGAGGCGGTCTAGGGCCGGATGTGGGGCTGTGGGGTAGCTACGGACCCGAGGCAACACCCTCGGTCCGCTCTACTGGTCCATCCTTCGAGCTTTGGGAGCTCGGGACCCCGATTCAAATTCGGGCAGCCCCATCGTTCCGGTAGGGGTCCGGGGCCGGGACGTTGCCGGACCGGGAACGCCGGGGATCTCCGACCTCGAGGCCTCCGGACCGGACCCTGCCGTTCGCCTCCGCGCGCCGCTCGGCCGACCTCGGCGCGCGGGCCACCGCCGATTTCCCGAACGGCGTAGGATCGGATCGATGGACCCCGACTCCCCGCCGCCGTGCCGCATCTGTGGGCACGCGGAAGGCCACCGACGGCTCGTCGTGCGGGAGATGGTCTTCGGGCTCGGAGAGTCGTTCGACTACGTCGAGTGCGCCGCCTGCGGCTCGATTCGGATCGCCCACGTCCCGACCGACCTGGCAAGGTTCTATCCGCCGGAGTACGGCCCGCTCGCCCCGCGCCCGTCCGCGAACGGACGGGGGCTTCGGAGCCTGGCGCATCGGATTCGGTTCGGGCTCACGGTCCGACCGAGCTTTCGCAGCGCCGGCGGATGGTACGAGCTGCTGCGCGCGTGGGAAGAGACGGATCTCGCGGTGGAGGCCGTCGCCCGCCACCGCCCGGACGTCCGGGCACGGATCCTCGATGTCGGATGCGGACGGGGTCGCCTGCTCCAGGTGCTCGATGCGCTCGGCTACCAGAACCTCGACGGCATCGACCCCTTCCTCCCCGCCGACCGGACGGTCGGGCGGGTCCGCCTGCGACGAGTCCGTCTGGAGGATCTCCCCGCGACCGAGGAGTTCGACCTGATCGTCCTGCACCACTCGATCGAGCACGTTCCCGACCCGATCGCCACGCTCGGGAACGTCGCGCGTCACCTCGCTCCCCGGGGCTGGGCCGTTGTGGCGACCCCGATCGTCGCCGAGGCCTTTCGGACGTACGGCGTGCATTGGTACCAGCTGGACGCGCCCCGCCACCTCCACGTCTTCTCGCTGCGCGGGTTCCAGGTCGCCGCCTCGCGCTCCGGGCTGGTCGAGTTCGACCGGTACTTCAACTCCCGCTCGGACCAGTTCCGCCTCTCGGAGCAGTACGCCCGCGGCCTCCCGATGACTCCGTCGCGGGGCGGACCTCGGCCCCTTCCGTTCGTCCACCGGCTCACCCCGCGCGAGCGGGCGTGGCGACGCCGGGCCGCGGAACTGAATCGGGCCGAGCAGGGCGACCAGGCGGTGTTCTATCTCCGACGAGCCGCTCCCGAGGGGACGCACGGGAACGGGGCCGCGAGGTCGGGCACCGAATAGCGCCGAACGGGGCCGGAACGGTCCGGCACGGCGCGGCGAGGACCGTACGGCACCGCCGGTCCGGTCCGTCGCGTCGGCTCAGTCCGGGTGGTAATGGAATCCCACCAGGGACTTCCAGAGCCGGCCGATCGCGATCGCGAGCTTCGGGGAGAGCGGATACGCGACCAGGAGGATCGTGCCGATCGTGAGGGGACGTCGCACGCCCACGCCGTCGAGCAGCGCGCGCACCGTCCGCCGGTACTCGTGGAACTGCGTGTCGCCGGTGAGGAACACGAGGTGCACGATCGCCTTGGCCACCACCGGCGTCAGGGTCGTGCGCACTTCGGTGGGTTGGCGGTCCAGCAGGTCCAGCATCCACGTGACGTCGTTCCGCCCGTTGGCGCCCGCGACGTACCAGACGCTGTTCGCGGGACGGAGCACGCCGCCGACCTCGTTGAGATGCCATCCGGTCAGGATGCTCTGGTCGATCGCGATCCACTGCCGGGTCGTGACCGCCATCATGAACATCGTGTGGTCGGCGACGCGCAGCCGGCGGAGGTCGTCGGTCCAGGGTCGGAGCACCTCTCTCCGGCCGGCCAGGCAGCTCGAGATCGCGGGCTTGAGCCCCCGGTAGTATTGGTCGCCGACCGACGCGTCGAAGAGGCGCACCGGCCCGAGCACTCCGCGCTCGGGAGGGGTTGTCGTGAAGGGAAGGAACCGGTTCGTGTAGAAGACCACCCGAGGATCCCGGAAGACCTCCCGGACCCGAGCGAGCTTTCCGGGCAGGAACACATCGTCGTCATCGAGGAAGACGACGAGGTCCCCCGAGGCGAGCTCGATGCCCTCCGCGAACTTGCCTCCGGCGAGCGGCTCCTTCGTCCGATGGACGCGCGCTCCCATCGACGCGAGCTCGGCGTCCAGCTCCGGGTCCTCCGCGAATTTGACGACGATGATCTCGTCGGGCCGCTCGCGCGCCACCGATTCCACGGCGCGCTTCAGGTACTGTACCCGGAGGTGCGCTCCCACCACAACGCTAACGCGCAGCCCGACCGGACGGGACCCGGGGACGACCCCGGCAGGAGCTTCCGCGACGACCGAAGGGGGAGCGGCGCCCCCGCGGTGGTTCCCAACGACCGGACCCTCCATCGCCGTGGCTTCCGAACGTCGAGACGAGCCGCCGATATGGGCTGTGCGGTGCGCTCCCGCCCGACGGTCCGTTCCCTTCCTACTGGGATGCCATCGAATGGTACAGCTCGAGATGCCGTTCGACCATTCGCTCTGCAGAGTAGCCGGTGACCGCGCGGATCGCCGCACGACCCATCTCGCCCTGCCGCTCGTCGACATCGGCCAGGCGGTCGGCCATCTCGCGCTCGGAAGCGACCACGAACCCCGCCCCGGTCGCCGCGAGCTCCCGAGCGGCCCCGGCGTCGAACGCGACGAACGGGCGACCGGCCGCCATCGCCTCGAGCACTCCGATCCCGAACCCCTCGAACGCGCTCCCCTGCACGTAGGCGTCCGCTGCGGCCAGTGCCTGCACGACGGACGAGCGGGGCTGGGCTCCGAGAAACCGAGCCTCGG
>JASHQY010000051.1 GCA_030038885.1 Thermoplasmata archaeon
CTCCTCTTTCACGACCTGACCGCCGGCCAGGAGCTCGCGATCCGCGAGATCGTCGGCATGCGCAAGCCGGTGATCGCCTCCCTGCCGGGCGTCGCGGCGGGCGGGGGGTTCTCGCTCGCGCTGGCCGCCGACTGGCGCATCGCGAGCGACGCGGCGGTGCTGGTCCCGGCGTTCCCCGGCCTCGGCGCCGTGCCCGACGGCGGGCTGACGTACTTCCTGCCGCATTTCCTCGGGATCGGCCTCGCGCAGGAGATCCTGTTCTCGAACGCCCGTATCCCCGCCGCGCGCGCGCGGGAGCTGGGCCTCGTCCACGAGGTCGTCGCGGGTCCGGAGCTCACCGCGCGCGCCTGGGCGCGGGCGCGCGAGCTCGCCGAGGGTCCGACGCTCGCCTACGGCTGGATGAAGCGATTGATGGTCTCCGCGTTCAGCGAGAGCCTCGAGAGCCAGATGATGCTCGAGCGGCGCGGCGCGGTCGAGGCCGCGGAAGGGCCCGAGCTGGCGGAGGGGATCCGCGCGTTCCGCGAGAAGCGGCCGCCGAGGTTCTCCGGACCGTAGCCGGGGAGGGGTCCCCGCTCGGCGCCCCACTCGTCCTCAGCCGATCGCCCGCGGGGGGCTCCAGTCGCGCGCGAGGAACGATTCGAGCCGCGGCCGCACCGAGGGCCACTCGGAGGCGAGAATGCTGAAGTACACCGACGAGCGCCGGTAGCCGTCGGGGAGCACGACGTCCTCCCGCAGCACGCCTTCCCGCGTCGCGCCGAGCCGCGCGATCGCCCGCTGCGATCGCTCGTTGCGCGCGTCGGTCTGGAGCTGGACCCGGTGCACCCGCTCCACGTCGAAGGCGTGCCGGAGCATCAGGAGCTTCGCCTCGGTGTTGACCGGGGTCCGCCAGAGCGCGGGATCGATCCACGTGCCCCCGATCTCGACGCTGTCGTTCCCCGGATCGATCCTAAGGAACCGGGTCATTCCGATCGGGCGGCGCGCGGGGAGGAGGCAGGTGGTGAACGGAAGGTCGGTGCCCGCCCGCTGGGCGGCGAGCAGCGTCCGGACGAGGGCTTCGACGTCCGCGCGCGAGCGCATCGGCCCGGTGCGCAGGAACTCGGTCACCTCGGGGCGACCCGCGGGGAGCCGCAACGCGTCGGCGTGGGCCCACTCCAGCGGGACGAGTTCGACGTACCGACCCGAGAGCGTCAGCGGGGTCCGGAACCCGTCGGGACGCATGGCGTCGCGAGGACCCACCGCCCTCCTTTAACGCCCCGCCACGCCGCTCCCGGGCGCGCCGGGCCGCGAATCGTCCCCTGAGGTTAAATAACGAAGGGAAGTCACAAAGGTACTAACCGGCGAGCGGTAGGAGGCAACGGTGGAAGCGGGCACCACGACGTTCCTCGTGTTCGCGATCGTGGCGACGGCGTTCGGCGTGGGTTCGATCGTCGCGAACCGCGTGCTCGGCGCCCCGCGGCGCCAGTCGTACCTCCAGAAGACGACCTACGAGTGTGGCGAGGAGGCCGAGGGCGAAGCGCAGATCGACTTCCCGACCCAGCACTACACGTTCGCGATCGTGTTCGTCGCGGTCGACGTGCTCGGGTTCATCCTCGCGCTCTGGGGCCTCACGTTCCGCGGGGTCAACTCCGGCTGGTACCCCGTGTTCATCGCGGTCGCGTTCACCGCGCTCGCGATCACGGGGATCTACTACGCGCTCAGCGGCGAGAAGAGGTGGGTCGTGTGACGACCCCGACGGCGTCGGTGGCGCCGGCGAAGCCCCCCGGACCCGAGGGGCTCCGGCCCGAGGGCCCGCTGCCGACGGTGACCCAGGCCGCGGTCCCGTTCATCGAGATCGAGACGTTGCGCGCGAGGGAGTTCCTCCCGGCGGCGCGCGAGGCGCTCACGTCGCTGATCGCCGAGCAGGGCCAGACGAAGGTGATCCGGCCGGTCTTCAACTGGGCCGGTCGCAACTCGCTCTTTCCGCTGCACTGGGGCCTCGCGTGCTGCGCGATCGAGTTCGCCGCGGCGTTCGGGGGCCGGTGGGACGCCGAGCGGTTCGGGGTCGTCCCGCGGTCCTCGCCCCGCCAGTGCGACCTCATGATCGTCAACGGGACGGTCACCTGGAAGGTCGCGCACAAGCTGATCACGCTCTACGAGCAGATGCCGGAGCCGAAGTGGGTGATCGCGATGGGCAACTGCGCGACCGGCGGCGGACCGTTCCGCACCGCGTACTCGGTCGTTCCGGGCGTCGACAAGCTCGTGCCGGTCGATGTGTACATCGCGGGATGCCCGCCGCGGCCGGAGGCGATGCTCGACGGGATCCTGAAACTCGAACAGCTCATCCGGGAGCGCAAGGAGTAGGCGGCCCGCGGCCGTCGGAACCCCGGGGGAGTGCGCGGTGCAGCCGGACGACATCGCCCGCCAGCTCGCCCCGAAGCTGGGGGACGGGCTGCTCTCGGTCGAGCCGTTCCCGGGCACCGCCGGACGCGTGCGGTTCCGCTCGGAGCGGGCGCTCGAGCTTTTCCGCGCGGTGCGGGACGACCTCCACTTCGGGCACCTGTCGATGGTCGGCGCGATCGACTGGGTCGACCACCGGGAGGTCTTCTACGTCGCGTGGTCCGACGCCGCGACCCAGTACCTGTTCCTCTCGACCGACGTGCCGGCGAGCGCCGCGCACGTCGAATCGGCGTCGTCGGTCTGGCCGAGCGCGAACTGGCACGAGCGGGAGGCGTGGGAGATGGTCGACGTGACGTTCGACAATCACCCCGACCTCCGCCACCTCCTGATGCCGGACGGCTACGCGTTCCACCCGCTCCTGCGCTCGTTCAAGCTCCACGAACCCGAGGAGCTGGAGGTGAAGTCGCGCCATGTCTGAGATGTGGATCAACATGGGGCCCCAGCACCCCATGACGCACGGCCTCTGGAACCTCCGCGTGAAGATCGACGGCGAGATGATCCTCGACGTCGACCCCGAGATGGGCTACCTCCACCGGGGGATCGAGAAGATCAGCGAGGACCGGCACTACAACGAGGTCATCACGCTGATGGACCGGTGCTGCTACGTCGCCGGCTTCGCGTGGGAG
This sequence comes from Thermoplasmata archaeon, assembly GCA_030038885.1. Lineage (GTDB taxonomy): Archaea > Thermoplasmatota > Thermoplasmata > Lutacidiplasmatales > UBA184 > Lutacidiplasma. The sequence continues at coordinate 3,063 of JASHQY010000051.1, forward strand.
CACCTCTACATCCAGTCCGCCGAGCAGGCGCTCGGCCTCCGGCCGCCGGAGCGCGCGGAGTACCTCCGGGTCCTGTGCGACGAGTTCCAGCGGATCGCCTCGCACCTGATGTGGTACGCCGCGTTCGTCCAGGATATCGGCCTGATGAGCCCGTTCCTCTACGGGATGCGGGACCGCGACCTCGTCCTGGACCTCTTCCAGAGCTACACCGGCGCCCGCATGACCTACGAGTACATGCGGGTCGGCGGGGTCCGGAACGACGTGCCGCCGGGCTTCACCGACCAGGCCCGCAAGGTCCTCGACTGGCTCTCCGACCGGTTCGTCGAGTACGACCAGCTCTGCCTCGGGTCGACGATCTTCCGCGAGCGGTGCGACGACCTCGGGACCCTGAAGGCGAACGACTGCGTCGCCCACGGGGTCACCGGCCCGATGCTCCGGGCGGCCGGCCTGAAGCGGGACCTGCGCAAGGACCGGCCGTACGCGGCGTACGACCGGCTCGAGTTCGACGTCGCGGTCGCGGACAGCGCGGACGTCACCGCGCGCTACCTCGTCCGGATGGAGGAGATGCGCCAGTCCGTCCGGATCCTCCGCCAGGTCGTCGACTGGCTGGACCGGCACCCCGGGCCCGTGCTCGCGGAGCGGCTCCCGCGCTGGCTCGGCGCCCCGTACGCGCCGATCGGCAACGAGGGCTACCTGTTGAAGCGCCACTACGCGAAGGGCGTCGGGTTCTCCGCGGTCGAGGAGCCCCACGGCGAGGCGCAGGCATACGTCGTGAACGACGGCGGCGAGCACCCGTACCGCGTGAAGTTCCGCTCGCCGGTCTTCGCGAACATCAGCGCCGCGCGCCAGTACCTGGTCGGCTACCACGTCGCCGACATCCCGCCGATCATGGGCAGCGTCGACGTCTGCGTCGGGGAGGTCGACCGGTAGGGTCCCATGGCGAGCGCCACCCTCTACTCCGTGTCCGACGGCCTCGCGAGCGCGCTGCTGCACGCGCTCGGTTCGGTCCTGCCGGGCCCGGCGCGCGCGGCCGTCACGAACCCGAACGTGATCGTCGGGCTGGCCGTGCTGATCTTCGCGGTCATCCTGCTCGCCGCGAGCATGCTCAACACGATCCTATTGATCTGGTGGGAGCGCAAGCTGCTCGGGCGGTTCATGGACCGGCGGGGCGCGATGCACGTCGGGTTTGCGGGGCTGCTCCAGAACTTCGCGGACGGCCTCAAGCTCTTCCGGAAGAACACCTTCCAGCCGCAGGAGGCCGATCCGCTCGGCTTCTACACCGGCCCGTGCGCCTACATGGTCACGTCGCTGATCATCTTCGGCGTCCTGCCGATCTCGTCCGGCTGGAACGCGGGGACCCTCCCGCTCACGCTGCTCCTCGCGCTCGCGATCTTCTCGTTCGCCCCGCTGTTCATCTTCGTCAGCGCGTGGTCGAGCAACAACAAGTACTCGCTGATGGGCGGGATGCGCTCCGCCGCGCAGATGATCGCGTACGAGGTCCCGATCCTCCTCGCGGTCGTCGCGGTGATCCTCGTCGCGGGGAGCTTCAACCTCACGACGATCGTCTACGAGCAGCAGAACTACTGGTTCTGGGGCCCGCTGGTCGTCGCGCTGATCGTGTTCGTCGCGGGGATGCTCGCGGAGATGGAGCGGATCCCGTTCGACCTTCCCGAGGCCGAGGCCGAGCTCGTCGAAGGGTGGAACACCGAGTACGGCGGGATGCTCTTCGCGTTCTTCATGCTCGCCGACTACCTCCGCGCGCTGGTCGGCTCGATCCTCGTCGTGCTCCTGTTCCTTGGCGGCTGGACGATGCCGACCTGGGTCCCGGGCGCGCTCACGTCGTTCCCGCTCGCGGGGATCTTCTGGTTCATGGTCAAGACCTACACCGTGTTCGGCCTGTTCGTCTGGGTCCGCGCGTCGCTGCCCCGGGTCCGGACGGACCAGCTCCTGCGCGTGGGGTGGAACCGGATGATCCCGCTGAGCCTCCTGTCGATCTTCCTCGCCGCCGTCCTCGTCACCGTGAAGTGCCTGCCGCTCCTCGGCTGCGTGCCGGGCGTGGGCAGCTAAGCGAGGAGTTCCGATGGCCAGTCCGATCACCGCCAAGGAGAAGCCGAGCGAGAACCCGATCCTCTTCGTCGCGCGGCCGATGGCGACCGCCGCGCGCCAGTTCGCGAAGAGCCTGATCCGGCCCGCGACAATCGTCTACCCGTACGAGCGCCTCGAGGATCCGACGTTCCGCGACCGGGTCGCGGTCGCGTCCGGGCGGCCGATCGGGGTCGGCCACGTCTGGGACAACTACCGCGGGGTGCACGCGCTGAACATCGCGACGTGCATCAGCTGCAACCTGTGCGCGTTCTCCTGCCCGGACCTGTGCATCGAGATGGTCACGGTGCCGGGCGGCGACCCCAAGCACCCGAAGAAGTGCCCGGAGATCGACTACGGGAAGTGCAGCTACTGCGGCTTCTGCTCGGACGCGTGCCCGGAGGGCTGCCTCACGATGACGACCCGCTACGAGCTCTCGGTCGCGCGCCGCGCGGAGATGGTCTACTCGCCCGAGAAGCTCTACGACGTGTTCCGCACGAAGCTCCCGATGAACCCGATCCGGGTCGAACGCCCGGCGAACGAGGACGCGATCCTGCTCGACCCGCCGCTGTGCATCGGCTGCAACGCGTGCTCCCGCGACTGCCCGACGCAGTGCATCACGATGCTCGACATCCCGAAGCCGGCCGCGAAGCCCGGCGAGAAGCAGACGAAGCGGATCTGGAAGGAGCCGGTGATCAACGATTCCGATTGCGTGCGCTGCGGCACGTGCATCAGCGTCTGTCCCAAAGAGTGCCTGTTCTGGGGGACGCGCAAGTGAGCCTCGAGGAACTGGCGTTCCTCGCCCTGGCACTGGTCGCGATCGCGACCGCCGCCGCCGCGCTGCTCGTCCGCGAGCTCGTCCACACGATCCTGTGGATCGCGATCTTCTTCGTCGACCTCTCGGCGATCTACTTCCTCCTCGACGCCCCGTTCTTGGGGGTCCTCCAGCTCGGGGTCTACGCCGGGGCGGTCACGATCCTGCTCCTGTTCGGGATCATGACGACCCGCAAGCGGATCTTCTCCCGCGAGTCGGCGACCGGGATCGGGCCGGTGCCGGTCGCGCTCGCGCTCGTGACGTTCGTCTTCCTCGTCTCCGCGCTCGGCGAGCTCCCCCCGTCGACCTCGACGATCGCGACGTACGACCCGACCGCGCTCTCCGAGAACCTCTTCGGACCGAACGGCCCGTGGCTCCTGCTGCTCGGGCTGATCATGCTCGCGGGGGTCGCGGGCGCGATCTACCTCGTCCGGGAGGGCCGCGAATGACCGAGCTCGCGCTCACCGGGTTCCTCGGGCTCTCCGCCGCGCTCGTCGGGATCGGGATCTTCGGGATCCTCACGCGCCGGAACTTCATCCTGCTCCTGATCTCGGTCGAGATCGCGATGAACGCCGCGATCCTGAACTTCGTGTACTTCGCGGCGTTCCCCTCGGGGACCCACGGGCTCTCGGGCCAGGCGATCACGGTCGTGCTGATCGGGTTCGCGGCGACCGAGGTCGCGGTCGGGCTCGCGATCGTGCTCGCGCTGAACCGCCTCAAGGGAACGATCAACGTCGCGCGCGCGACCGAGCTGAAGCTGTAGGGGGGAGTCGCTCACGGTCTCGCTCAACGTCCTCTTCGCGTGGGCGTTCGTCGTACCGCTGCTCTCGGTCGCCTCGTTCGTCCTGGTCGGGTTCCTCGGCCCCCGCCTGCGCCGCCTCGAGTGGGGCGGCTGGATCGGGGTCGGATGCTCCGCGGCCGCGATGGTGCTCGGCGTGCTGATCGCGTTCGGGGAGATGCTGAGCCCCGGCACGTACACGAACGTCCAGATCACGTGGCTCCACCTGCCGCCCGCGCCCGGCCCGTTCCCGAACGGCTTCTCGCTGGTCATGGGGACGCTGGTCGACCCGATCTCCTCGCTGATGCTCGTCGTCGTGACGGTCGTCGGCTTCCTCGTGATGCTGTACTCGATCGGGTACATGCACTCCGACCGCGGGCTCCCGCGCTACTACGCGGAGATGTCGCTCTTCCTCGCGGCGATGACCGGCCTCGTCCTCGCGAACAACCTCCTCGAGTTCTTCCTGTTCTGGGAGCTCGTCGGGGTCTGCTCGTACTTCCTCATCGGCTTCTACTACGAGAAGCCGAGCGCGGCGAGCGCCGCGAAGGAGGCGTTCCTCGTCACGCGCATCGGGGACGTGCTGTTCCTCCTCGGGATCTTCCTCTACTTCTCGACCTACGCGACCGCCGGCCCCGACGGGGGCTGGGCAGCGAACGGCTTCGTGTTCGCCCACAACAGCGTGCCGTTCCTCCCGCTCCCCGGCGCGAACACGACGACCCTCACGATCGCGGGGCTCCTGATCCTCGGCGGCGCGGCGGGCAAGAGCGCGCAGTTCCCGCTCCACGTCTGGCTGCCGGACGCGATGGAGGGCCCGACGACCGTCTCGGCGCTGATCCACGCGGCGACGATGGTCGCCGCGGGCGTCTACCTGCTCGCGGTCGCGAGCGTCTTCCTCGGCTTCACGCCGACCGACCAGCTCGCGATCGTCGCGGTCGGAGGGTTCACCGCGTTCTTCGCGGCGACGATGGCGGTCGTCCATCCCGACATCAAGCGGGTGATCGCCTACTCGACGATCAGCCAGCTCGGCTACATGGTGCTCGCGATCGGCGCCGGGTTCGCGATGGTCGGCCTCTACCATCTGTTCACGCACGCGTTCTTCAAGGCCCTCCTCTTCCTCGCGGCGGGCTCGGTCATCCACGCGGTCGGCACGCAGGATCTGTTCCGGATGGGCGGCCTCAAGAAGCACATGCGGCTCACCGCGGCCGCGTTCGCGATCGGCGGCCTCGCGCTCGCGGGGATCCCGCCGTTCGCCGGGTTCTGGAGCAAGGACGACATCCTCGCGTCGGTCTACTCGCAGCTCGGGACCCACCCGCTCTACTGGCCGTTCTTCGTGCTCGCGTTCTCCGCGGTCTTCCTGACGGCGTACTACATCTTCCGCGCCTGGTTCCTCGCGTTCTCGGGCGACGGTCCGCGCGACCCGACGCTCCCGGCCGCCCACGAGGGCCCGTGGGTCATGCAGGTCCCGCTGGTCGTCCTGTCCGCGTTCGCGGTCGTCGCGGGCCTCTTCGTGTTCGTCCCCGGATTCCAGCACCTCCTGGTCCAGGGCACGGTGCTCGGCGGGATCCCGCCGACGTACCCGGCCACCGACCTCGCGCTCTCCTCGATCAGCGTCGCGCTCGGGCTCGGGGGGATCGGGCTCGCCTGGACGCTCTGGGGGAACGGGCGGGTCTTCTCCCTCGCGGAGACGAGCCCGGTGCAGCCGCTCCGCCGGCTGCTCCTGAACCGCTACTACTTCAAGGCCGGCTACGACGCGATCGGGCTGCGCGCGGTGTACCCCTTCGCGCGGGCGACGGACTTCGTCGACCGCTTCGTGATCGACGGGACGGTCCGCGGGCTTGAGCGGATGTTCGGGGCGGGGAGCGACCGGCTCCGCTCGATCCAGTCCGGGCTCGTGTCCGACTACGCGGCCTACGTGGTCGCCGGCCTCCTCGCGCTGTTCGTCCTCCTGCTGATCGTCGGCCCGTACCTGCTCGGGCGCTTCGGGGGCGGATAGATGCTGCCGCTGATCTCGATCGTCCTCGCGACCCTCGCGCTCGGCACGGTCGGCACGTTCGCCGCCGGGACCCGAGCGCGCTGGGTCGCGCTCGGGACGTCGGCGCTCTTCCTCGCGGAGGTCGGCCTCCTGTTCGCCGGGTTCACCGGCTGGCCGGGCTACTCCGGCACCCTCGTGCCCGGGTTCTCGTACACCGAGACCCACCCGTGGATCTCGCTCGCATGGATGCACATCGACTACGCGGTCGGCGTCGACGGGATCTCGCTGATCTTCGTGCTCCTGACCGCGATCCTGCAGATCGCGACGGTCGTGTACTCCTGGGGCGAGACCCAGCGGCCGGCGGGCTACTTCGGCCTCGTGATGCTGACGTGCCTCGGCTGCGTCGGGGTGTTCGTCGCGCTCGACATCCTCTTGTTCTTCCTCTTCTGGGAGCTCGTCCTCGTCCCGATGTTCTTCCTCATCGGGTACTGGGGCGGCCCGAACCGCCGCTACGCCGCGCTGAAGTTCTTCATCTACACCCACGTCGCGTCGATCGTGATGCTGGTCGGCCTGCTCGCGCTGGTCTTCTACTCGGGCGCGACCTCGTTCGACTTCGCGTCGGTCTACGCCGCCGCCCGCGGGCTCGCGCCGGTCGTCCAGACGTTCCTCTTCCTCGCGCTGTTCTTCGGCTTCGCGGTCAAGTTCCCGATCGTGCCGTTCCACACGTGGCTGCCGGACGCGCACGTCGAGGCCCCGACCGGCGGGTCGGTGCTGCTCGCCGGCCTCCTCCTGAAGCTCGGGGGCTACGGGCTGATCCGCTGGGCGGTCGAGGTCCTGCCGAGCGGGCTCCACTCGGTCCAGCCGCTCCTCTTCCTCATCGCGTTCCTCTCGATCTTCTGGGGGTCGGTCCTCTCGCTCGCCCAGCGGGATCTGAAGCGCCTGGTCGCGTACTCCTCGATCAACCACATGGGGATCGTCCTCCTCGCGATCGCCCTCGACTCTTCCCTCGGGCTCCTCGCCGCGGTCCTCCTGATGTTCGCCCACGGGGTGGTGAGCGGGCTCCTCTTCATGGCGTCGGGGAGCGTCCACCACCAGTACGGGACGCGCGACATCGCGTCGCTCGGCGGGATCACGCCGGGCGCGCCCGCGCTGTCGACGATGATCATGGCCGGCGGGCTCGCGTCGCTCGGGCTGCCGGCGCTGATCGGGTTCCCGGCCGAGTTCACCGCGTTCCTCGCGACGTGGAACGGGCTCGGCTATTGGGTCCTGATCCCGCTCTCGGTCCTCGTCGTGACCGCGGCGTTCTACCTCTGGATGATGCAGCGGATGCTGTTCGGCGAGACGAAAGGGGGGCCGCCGGACGCCCACGGCCTGCCGTGGTACGAGAGCGCCGGCATGGGGCTCCTCGTCGCGCTGACGGTCCTCTTCGGCGTCCTGCCGAGCCTGCTCGTGAACGTGATCGTGAATTCGCCGATCAAGGGATGGCCGGGGACGTGAGCCCGTGACGTTCAGCTCGTTCGCGGCCCCGTTCGCGCCCGAGATCGTCCTGCTCGCGGGCACGCTCCTGATCTTCGCGCTCGACGTGCTGAAGGTCCGCCGGATCGAGATCACCGGTGGGATCGCGGTCGCCGCGACCCTCGCCGGGATCGCGCTCGTGGTCGCCGACCTCGGCTTCGCCCCGCTCGCGTTCCTCGCGACGATCCCCGCCGCGCAGATCGACGCGCTGCCGGCGGCCGGCGCCGCCCCGCTCTACGCGGTCACCTCGCTCGGCCTCGTCTTCCAGGCGATCTTCCTCCTCGCCGCGTTCTTCGTCGCGCTCGGGTCGACGAGCCGGCCGTCGGACGAGCGCGGCGCCTCGATCTTCTTCGGGCTCCTCCTCCTCGCGACGCTCGGGATGCTCCTGGTCGCGATCGCGTCGGACCTGATCTTCCTCCTGCTCGCGATCGAGGTCACGTCGATCGCGTCGTACCTGATGGTCGCCTACACGCGCACGGACGCCCGCGGGGTCGAGGCCGCGATGAAGTTCTTCATCATCGGCGCGCTGTCGACCGTCCTGTCGTTCTTCGGCGCGTCGCTCCTGTTCGGCGCGTACGGGACGACGAACCTCTACCTGATCCGCGCCGCCGGCACCGCGGTCGGCTACCCGACGCTCGTGCTGCTCGGCTACGGCTTCCTCTTCGCCGGGCTCGCGTTCAAGGTCACGCTCGTGCCGTTCCACGCGTGGGCGGTCGACGTGTACGACGGCGCGCCGCACGACGTCTCGGCGTTCCTCGCGGGCGGGACGAAGAAGATGGGGATCTTCGCGTTCTTCCTCGTGTTCCTCGGTCCGGTCCTCGCGGTCGACGCGGTGGGGCAGAGCGGCTACGGGCTGTTCGGGGGCTCGCTCGCGCTCGGCCCGAGCTTCCAGCTCGCGCTCGGCGTGATCGCGGTCCTGACGATGTCGGTCGGCAACGCGCTCGCGCTCCTCCAGAAGGAGATGAAGCGGATGCTCGCGTACTCGTCGATCAGCCAGGCCGGCTACATGATGATCGGCATCACGATCGGCTCCGCGCCCGCGCTCGGCGGTGCGACCCTGCAGGTGCTCGCCCACGCCCTGATGAAGACCGGGGCGTTCCTCGTGGTCAGCGCGGTCGCCGCGCTCGGCGTCGGGCCGCTGATCGAGGACTACCGGGGCCTCGGCACCCGGCGGCCGCTCCTCGGCGCCGCGTTCGCGCTGATGCTCCTCAGCCTCGCCGGGGTCCCGCTCACGATCGGCTTCGTCTCGAAGTTCGTCCTGTTCAGCGCGGCGGTCCGGGCCCAGGGCTGGTTCCTCTGGCTCGCGGTCGCGGGACTCCTCAACAGCGCGATCTCGGTCTTCTACTACGCGCGGGTCCTGAAGGCGATGTACTTCGACCCGTCGCCCGTGCCGGACCCGGCGCTCGCCGGCGCGGTCGTCGGCGGGGCGGGCCCCCCGGCCCTGCCGGTCGGCGGCCTCGGGTACGGCCGGGCCGCGGCGATCGCGCTCATCGCCGGGCTGATCGTGCTCTTCGGGATCGATCCGCAGCTGGTCCTCGGCCCGATCCAGGCCGCGGCGTACCACTTCGTGGCGGCCGGAGCGTGAGCGGATGGACGCGTACGACGTCGTCGTGGTCGGCGCCGGGCCCGCGGGCTCGCTCGCGGCCCGCGCGGCCGCGGAGGCGGGCGCGACGACCCTGCTCCTCGACCACCGGCCGGAGCTCGGCCACCCGGTCCAGTGCGGGGAGTTCGTCCCCGCGCCGGAGGAGCTCGCGGACCTCTTCGGCTGCCCGGAGCTGATCGCCCGGTCGTTCGAGATCCCACCGGGCACGGTCCTGCGGGCGACCCGCGGCATGCGGTGCGTCTCGCCGTACGGGCACCGCTACTGCTTCCCGCTCTCGGGATACACGGTCTCGCGCCGCGCGTTCGACAAGGCGCTTGCCTACCGCGCCGAGGGCGCGGGCGCGGAGCTCCGCCACCCGGTCGGCGTCACCGGCCTCTTCGGCGACGAGGTCCGGCTCGCCGGCGCGCCGAGCGTCCGGGCGCGGGCGGTCGTCGCGGCGGACGGGCCGCTCTCGACGATCGGCCGTTCGGTCGGCTTCGCGCCGCGCCGGACGATGTTCCGCATGATCACCGCGACGGTCGACGGGCCGCTCGACGACGCGATCGACCTGCACTTCGGGCACGCCGCCCCGGGGGGCTACGCGTGGCGCTTTCCGCGCGCGCACGACGCGAACGTCGGGCTCGGCGTCGCGCGCGTCGCGGACCACCGCTCGCTCGACGCCCTCCTCGGGGAGTTCACGGCCGCCGCGGGGCTGGGCGCCTTCCGCGAGCCGACGCGCTGGTGGGTCCCCGTCGGCCCACCGCCCGCGAGCCTCGTGCGGGGGCGCGCGCTGTTCGCCGGGGACGCGGCGAACCTCGTGATGGCGACCAACGGCGGCGGGATCCCGACCGCGATGATGAGCGGATGGCTCGCGGGCGGGGCGGCGGCCCGACACGCCCGGGACGGGCGGCCGCTCGCGGAGTACGATGCGGCGTGGCGCTCGGCGCTCTCGGCGCCGCTCGCGCGCGCGGCGCGGATCCAGCGGTTCGGCGACCGGTTCGCGGGGTTCGACCCCCTCCTGGCGCTGGGGATGCGATATATCGGAGCGCCGGGTCTGGACGACATGATGCGGCTCCGGTGGCCCGCCCGGCTCGGCGGTGGCTCGTGACGAGCCCGAGCCCGTCCCCGGCGTCCGACGCGCTCGAGCCCTCGCTCGAGGCGCTGGTCTCCGAGACGTTCGGGCCCGCGGCGCTCAGCCAGGTCGGCGAGCTCCTCCCGGTGCTCGTCCGGGACCTCGCGGACGTCGACTGGCGGCTCGCCCAGGTCCTCGGATCGACCTACGCCCAACTCACCGAGGCGGCCCGGTACGCGTGCTCGACCGGCGGCAAGCGGGTCCGCCCGCTCCTGATGGCGGTGAGCTACCGGGCGCTCGGGGCGACGACCACCCGGCCGATCCACTCGCTCGCGGCGGCGTTCCAGCTGATCCACACCGCGACCCTCGTGCACGACGACGTGATCGACCACGCGGAGACGCGGCGGGGCCGCCCGTCGATGCCGCGCGCGTTCGGGGTCCCGCTCGCGATCGTCTCGGGCGACTATCTGTTCGTCCGGGCGTTCGAGCTGGCGGCCGAGTACCCCCGCTCGATCCTCCTGAAGTGCGGGGAGGCGTGCGCCGACCTCGTCGAGGGCGAGGTCCTCGAGGAGGCGTCGCGCTTCGAGCTCGCGAGCGGGCGCGAACACTACCTGCGCGTGGTCGAGCGCAAGACCGCCGCGATCATCGCGGCGGCCCTCTCGTCGGTCGCGGAGATCGCCGAGGTCCCCCCGCCGATGATCGACGCGCTCACCCACTACGGCCGGGCGCTCGGGATCGCGTTCCAGATCCGGGACGACCTCCTCGACGTCTACGGCGACCCCGACCTCCTCGGGAAGCCGCTCTTCACCGACCTGCGGGAGGGCAACGCGACCCTCCTCTCGCTCGAGGCCTACGACCGGCTCGACCCGAAGCGCCAGGCGGAGTTCGAGGCGCTGTTCCAGCTGCGGCACAAGCGCACGAAGCACCTCCTCCGGCTCAAGGAGCTCACCGACCTCTCGGGCGCCGGGGCGCCGGTCGCCTCCCGGGCGTCCGAGTGGGCCGACCGCGCGGTCCGCGCGCTCGAACCGGTCCCGCCGAGCCCCTACCGCGGGCTCCTCGAGCTGCTCGCGCACGGAGCGGTCGACCGCCGCTACTGACGGCCCCGTCGGTGGAACGAAAGGTACAAGTTCCCCGCCCGGGCTCGAACGCTCGCGGCACCCTCCATGAGCGGCAGCACCTCCGCGGACTCCCCGGTCACGTTCGACCGCCTCCCCGAGCGCTGGGAGCCGACCCCGGTGGTCCCGCGCCGGCCGCTCGGGGTCGCGCTGATCTCGGTCCTGATCGCGCTGTTCGGCCTCGTGCTCCTGCTCGGCGGGCTCCTCTTCCTCCTCTCGATCTACCTCGGGGCGTTCGTCCCCGCGTCGCTCGAGCTGATCCCGTCGCTCGACCTCTGGGGCGCCGGGATCGTCGCGATCCTCGGCGCCGCGCTGATCGGGGTCGCGACCGCCCTGTGGGACCAGGAGACGTGGGCGCTCTGGACGACGATCGTCCTCGTCTTCGCGGCGGCGACGTACCTGTTCTTCACCGAGTCGATCACGATCCTGCTCCTCGTCCTCGTCGTGCTGTTCGTCTATCTTATCTCGGTGCGCCGCTACTTCTACTGATGCGCCTCCTCCTCGCGCAGCTCGCGCCGCGACCGGGCGACGTCGCGGCGAACCTCGAGCGGATCCGGACCGCCGTCGGGGCCGGGCCGAGCGATCTCGCGGTCTTCCCCGAACTGTTCCTCTCGGGGTACCGCGTCGGGGACCGGGTCCACCGGCTCGCGCTCGCGGACGGCGACGCGACGACCGCCGCGCTGCGGGCGATCGCCCGGGAGTCCCGCGCGACGCTCGTCGTCGGCGCGCCGCTCCGCGCGTCCGACCGCCCCGGCGAGGTCCACAACGCGGTGCTCGCGGTCCGTCCGGACGGGGAGGTGCACGCCCAGCTCAAGCGCTACCTCCCGACGTTCGGTCCGTTCGAGGAGGGCGTCCACTTCACCGCGGGCGACGAGAGCCACCCGGTCCCGATCGCCGCCCGCTCGGTCGGCCTCGAGATCTGCTACGACACGTTCTTCCCCGAGGTCTCCCGGGCGCTGGCGCTCGAGGGGGCCGAGCTGCTCGTGATCGTCTCGGCGTCCCCGACGACCAGCGCACCGTTGTTCGCGAAGCTCCTGCCCGCCCGCGCGATCGAGAACGGCTTCCCGGTCGTCTACGTGAACCGCGTCGGGGTCGAGGACGGCGTGGTCTTCGGGGGCGGCTCGGGAGCGTGGGACGCCCGCGGCGAGCCGATCCCGGCGACCCGCCTCCCCGGGGCCGACCTGGCCCCCGAGGAGCAGCTCCTGCATGTCGAGATCGACCCGACCGAGAGCGCGCGGTGGCGGCCGTTTCGCCCGGTGCTGCGCGACGTGGCCGCGCGGCCGGGCGCCTCGTCGGTGGGCGGCTAGCACGGGCCTCCGAAGCATCGGGGCCTCGATTCCACCGAGGCCGTCGAGCGGGACTGCGGTGGACGTCAGGAGCCCGGGCGCACCGCTCTCCAGTTGCCCCGAGGTGGACGCCCTCCCCGGTGGGCCTTCCGGCCCGACCGAGCGACCCGCCGGGACGTGGAGCCTCCCGAGGTGGCGTTCGAGCACCGAGCTACCGGGGACCGTGGACCCTTGGATACACGGGAGGCCGAGGTGCCCGCTCGATCCGGGGAAGCTCCGCCGATAGGAACTTCCCCCCTTCGTGGTCCTCGACCGGTTCGAGCCCGGGCTCCGGGTGCGGGACGGCACGCTCCCGCCGGCGGCCCACCGGACCCACAGTACCTTCGAACTCCGATCCGGAAGTGATTCGCGGAACGCGTCGTCCTCCTCCTCGAACTCGCGCCGAACGGCGCCCCGGAGGGAGCGAACTCGCCGGGCAGAGCGAGGGGCCGGCTCCTCGCCGCGATCTCCGCAACTTCCGCGATCCGCATCCGCATCGCGTTGTCGGGTTGTCGGCGACCGCGTTCGGGATCGAGGGCCACGGCGGGCCCTGCGGCCACCGTGGGGCGTGCGTCGCCGGTGGACCTATTCGCGTGGAGAACGCTCGCCGGACTCGGGATCCGAACCTTTGGGGTATCTCGCCGCCCGAAGCGAGTGACAGATCCTCGGCACTCGGCCGCCAGCGAACCCCCAGAGATCGTCGGCGGAGTACCCTGAATAGTGAGGAAGGATCTTCTGTCGAACCTCGGCCATCAAGTCCCACGAAATCTTGGGCTTCTCTCCGACGAACCGCGAATTCCTTCCGAGCTCCGTGCCGGACTCGACGAACTGAATGACGCAGATGCGAAGTCGGGCACGAAGCCCCGCGCCGATTTCCGTCGGCGACGAATACCGTCCGTGGCCGCTCGAAAGAATCCCACGAACGCACGGTTCTTCCTCGAGCATCCGTGTCCCGAGGATTCGAGCGGATTCCCGAGCGGACCGCTTCACACGGGTACCGCCTCGGACAGGACCGTGGGGATGACGTACCACGATAGATCTTCCTGAGCAGCCACATCGACCGAACGATGCAATACCTTCCTCAGCGCGGCCTCGAGGTCGAAACGGGCGGTCGGGGTACGGCGCTTCGACCACTCTACCAAGAGATCGACGTCGCTGTCGGGCCGTGCCTCGCGGCGTCGGACGGAACCGAACACGCGGACGTTTCTCGCGCCGTACCTTCGGGCGAGCCGGAGAATGGCCCTACGCTTCGGCGCGATGATCTCGTCGATGCCGAGACCCTCCCCGAGCTCCACGGACCGAATCTTCGGAACGTTCCAGTACTTCGACTTGCACCGGGGGCAGATGCGCACGACCGGTGCACGGGGATACCACGAATAGATGCACCGGTAGCAATGGAGCAACGGAGAGCCGGTCTCGGACATCACCGGAAGGCACTGGATTCGGGGCTGTAAACTTACCTTGCGGGAAGTTGTACGGACGCTCGAACGCGAGCCCGTCCCGTCGTGCCTGACCGCACCCCGACCCGTCCTCCGCGGGCAGTACCTCGTCCCGCACGCCCGTTCCCCGAGCGGTGCCACCGGGAGGGAACCGCCTTCCCTATCCGAGATCGTCGTGTCCCGCCGAGCACCTGCGGCGAGGCGGTGTTCGTTGCCATTGGCCGTGCCGTACTCTGGGTTCGAGCCGGCGGCCTTCGGCGTTCTCGTGACCAACCATTCTGCGCAGGCTCCCGACAGCGAGTTCCGCCGGCAACTGCCCCCCACGATCGCCTGGGACACTCTCGGTAGCCGAGAGAGGACTCGCCCTCCAGAGGCCTTCGACGCTCCTCGAGCGTCAGACCGCTCCCCGTCAGGGAACTCTGGGAATCCTTGAACGCGGAGGGGAAGATGGCGCTAGCGCACGGCCATCAGCACCCGATTCTCGAAGACCTGCCAGACGACCGCCACGGTCCGGAAGCGGGCGGCCCGAAGACGCCGGACATGCTGCGAGAGCGGGATCTCGCTCTCGTGCCGGGGGTGACCCGCCGACCGGCGCTCATGCTCCACGAACGCGTCCCGCAGGGCGGGCTCCCGCCGTGCCGCCGCCCACCAGCGCGGCCAGCTCTTCCCCGACCCGGGCGCCTCGCGCTTCCACTGCCGGCGGCGGAGGCGGCGAAGCCCGCGCGCCAGTCCGACCAGATCGCGGTCGCCGGAGTCCCACGGAAGGTCGTCCCCGTTGAGGAAGACGCCCCCCGGCCGGATCAGGCGCCCGAGGTCGAGGTAGAGCTGGGAGAGCTGCGGGGACGAGAGCCAATGGAGCGCGGTCGTGCTGACCGCCGCGTCGAACCGACCGGGCGGCAGCGCTGCGCGCCATCCGGGGGCGCCGAGCTTCGCGTCGATCCACCGGAGGCGGCCACCGACCGTTCCGAGCGCGCCTTGGCCGATCGTCCGAACGACCGGATCGTAATCGACCGCGACCACCCGGGCCGCGGGAAAGCGGCGGAGGATCCGAATGCTGAACGATCCGGGGCCGCATCCGAGGTCGAGCACCCGGAACCGTCGCCCGAGCCTCGCCTCCAGGACGTCCATCATCGCCCCGAAGCGGAGCTCTCGCGACGGGTTGAACGACTCCTGCTGCCGGTCCCAGCTCGCGAGCCACGAGGCCCAGTTCGGGGTACGGGGGTGCGTCGGCATGCCGGTCGAGGGGAGCCGGGTCGAATAAGCGCGTCGCCGCGGACCGGCCGCCGCCGGGAGCGCCGCGCATCGCTCGCGTCCAGCGCCGTCCTTATAGCGAGGACGGTCCCCACGTCCGGCGGTGACGCCGCCCCCGACTCTCGCCCAGCAGCTCGCGGCGAAGCAACGGGAGATCTCGGTCGCGGAGTTCTTCGAGCGGAACCGCCAGATCCTCGGGTTCGACAACCCGCAGCGCTCGCTCCTCACGACGGTCAAGGAAGCGGTCGACAACGCCGTCGACTCCGCCGAGGAGGCGCGGGTCCTGCCGGACGTGCTGGTCGAGATCTCGAAGGAGGGGGACGATCGGCTGCGCGTGGCGGTCACCGACAACGGCCCGGGGATCCTGCGCAAGGAGATCCCCAACATCTTCGCCCGGCTGCTCTACGGATCCCGGTTCCATTCGAACCGCCAGGCGCGGGGGCAGCAGGGGATCGGGATCTCGGCGGCGGTCCTCTACGCGAACCTCACGACCGCGCGGCCGGCCCACATCGTCTCCAAGGTCGAGGAGGAGGAGGCGGCGCACGTCCTCGATCTCGTGATCGACACCCAGAAGAACCAGCCACGGGTCGTCGCGGAGGACCTCCTGCTCTGGGACCGCCCGCACGGCACGCGCGTCGAGGTCGTGCTCAAGGCGCGCTACGTGCGCGGCCGCCAGTCGCCGTACGAGTACCTTCGCGGGACCGCGATCGTGAACCCGCACGCGCGCCTCGTGCTGGTCGAGCCCGACGGGACCCGCGTGACGTTCGAGCGGGCGTCGCAGGAATTGCCCCCGCTCGCGAAGGAGACCCTGCCGCATCCCTACGGACTCGAGCTCGGGGAGCTCGGGTACCTGCTGAAGGGAACGCGCCGGCCGACCCTCGGCGAGTTCCTCTCGAAGGACCTCGCCGGCGTGAGCTCGCGGGCGACCCGCGAGGTCTTCGAGCGATCGGGGATCCGACCGACCCGCCCCCCGTCCTCGATCCAGGGCGAGGAGCAGGAGCGCCTCCTCGCCGCCCTCCACGAGGTCCCGCTCGTCGCGCCGGCGGCCGACTGCCTCTCGCCGATCGGCGCGACGCTGATCAAGCGCGGGCTGAGGAACGTGCTCGGCGACCTCCGCCCGGAGTTCTACGCGCCGCCGGTGAGCCGCCCGCCGAAGGTGCGGGGCGGGTTCCCGTTCATGGTCGAGGTCGGGCTGGTCTACGGCGGCGGGCTGCCGCCGGACCCGCCGATCCAGATCCTGCGCTTCGCGAACCGGGTGCCGCTGCTGTTCCAGCAGGGGGCGTGCGCGATCACGACCGCGATCGCGCATCTCGACTGGCGACGGTACGGCCTCGAGCAGAAGGGGGGCGCGGGGGTCCCGAGCGGCCCCGCGGTCGTGCTGGTGCACGTCGCGTCGACGAAGATCCCGTTCACGAGCGAGGCGAAGGAAGCGATCGCGGAGGACGCGGAGATCGACAAGGAGGTCACGCTCGCGCTCCAGGCGGCGGCCCGCCACCTGCGGGCCCACATCTCCCGGATGAGCCGACGGGAGTTCGCGAGCGACAAGTTCGAGATCATCCAGCGGATCCTGCCGAAGCTCGCCGAGAAGACGAGCCACCTCGTCGGCAAGCCCGCGCCGGACCTCACGCCGGTGATCACCCGGATCATGGACATCGTGCACGTCGACTCGAAGCTCGTCCGGACGGACGCGGCCGTGCGGCTCCCGGTCGAGGTCACGAACTACACGCCGCGCGCCCGGGTCCTCGAGCTGTTCGTCGAGATCCCGCCCGACGAGTTCGCCGCCGCGACGTTCGACCCGGCGCCCGAGGGGACTGAGCCGGCGCTCGGTCGCGCGTGGTGGACGCTCCCGAAGCTCGCCCCGAGCGGCCGGACGCAGCTCGAGGTCCGGTTCCCGGCGAAGAGCGACGTGGACGCGGGCGATCTCGACTGGTACGTCGTGGGGATCGACGAGTCGCACGTGCTCGGCGCCGACCCCTTGCCCGGCGACTGGGACGTGCGGCTCCCGCGGACGATCGTCGAAGCGGCGGAGGCGGCGGAGGCCGAGTCGGCCGCGGCCGGACCGGACGAAGGGGAGGTGGACTACGATGCCGCCGAGTCGAGCGCGAGCGCGAGCGACGAAGAGTGACCCGGACGACCTCCCGAAGGTCCGGGCGGACGCGCTGCAGCCGACCCTCGCGCTGGCCGAGCAGATCTACGAGCAGCTCGACGAGGGCGAGATCCCCCGGATGCGCCTGCCGCTCCGCACGAAGCAGAACCTCTCGTTCCAGGTCCGCGACGGGGTCTGGCGGCTCGGGAAGGCGATGGGCACCCGCAGCGCGCGCAAGCTCGACGGCGCGCTGATGCTCCTGCGGACGTTCTACCTCGTCGATTTCATCAACGAGATGTCCCGCGACCGCAAGACGTCGACCCTGCGCGAGCTCTACTACATCAGCGAGGCGTGGGAGGACGCGAAGTTCCACAGCGAGGACGAGTCGAACCTCCTGATCGAAGACCTCGAGGTGATGTGCGAGCGCCTGCGCGAGGACTTCCGGCTCCACCCCGAGGAGAACGGGGCGTCCGTCATCGGCGACCTCACGATCAAGGAGAAGAACCGCCAGGGCGTCGTGAAGAAGATCAACTGCAAGGACGACGTCGGCGACGGCGGCTACTCGCTGCCGTTCAACGTCGAGAAGGAGAAGATCGAGTTCGTCGGGACGAACGCGAAGTTCGTCATCGCGATCGAGTGCGGCGGGATGGTCGACCGGCTCGCGGAGAACAACTTCGACGAGGAGCGCGACGCGATCCTGGTCCACCTGAAGGGGCAGCCGGCGCGCTCGACGCGCCGGTTCCTCCGCCGGATCACGGAGGAGCTGAAGCTCCCGGTGGTCGTCTTCACCGACGGGGACCCCTGGTCGTTCCGGATCTACGCGAGCGTCGCGTACGGCGCGATCAAGACCGCGCACCTCTCGAGCTACCTCGCGACGCCGAGCGCGGAGTTCCTCGGCGTCACGGCGTCCGACATCGAGAACTACGACCTTCCGTCCGACCGGCTCTCCGAGCAGGACGTGAAGGCGCTCCAGGCGGAGCTGACCGACCCCCGGTTCGGGACCGCCGAGTGGCGCTCCGAGATCGAGCTGATGCTCAAGAACGGAAAGAAGGCCGAGCAGCAGTCGCTCGCGAAGTACGGCCTGAACTACGTGACGGAGCACTACCTGCCCGAGAAGCTCACCGAGATGGGCGTGCTGTAGCCGGTCGGGCCGCCCGTCCGCGCCGACGGCTCGGGACCGCCGCCGGTGGGCTTCCCCTGCGCGACCTTCGGGGCGGCGTCCGACCCCGGGCGGGTCGCGCCCCCGTCAGGTCAGGCCCAGGGCGGAGAGCGCCGGCGGAGCGAGGAGCGTCTCGGCGAGCTCGGTGGGGGCGTAGACGAACGCGCGCGGGGCGGGCGCGATCCGCTTCCACGCGATCCCCTGCTCGTCGAACTCCGCCGGCTCGGCACCGACCTCCACGACCGGCTCCGAGAGACGGGCCGGGACCGTCGCGCCGTCGCGGGCGACCCGGAGCACGTCGTTCGGCTCGTCGAGCACGACCCAGGCCACCGGGACGACGAGGTGGAGGTGGATCAGCTTCGGGCGGAACCGGCTCTCGGTCTCGGTCTCGGTCCGCGAGAACAGCCCGACGTCGCGTCCGCCGATCGGGGCCGTGCGCTGGAACTGGAACGACCGCTGGCGGAACTCGAGCACGTTGACCTCGAGGTCCCCGGCGGTCAGCACGGGGCCGTCGAGCGGAAGCGCGTACATAAGCCGGGCCGGGACGCGCAGCCCTCGGCGGTCTGGCGGAGGGCACCCTTATAAACCGACGACCGTACCCGCGCCCGCTCGGACGCGAACGGAATGAAACGCTCCTCGCGGGTCTGGAAGAAGCGCGGCCACATGCGCTGGAAGTGGCGCAAGAAGCGGATGCGCCGTCGCATGCGCGCTCAGAAGCTGCGCAAGCAGTAGCCCGGGGCGACGGTCGTCCGCGCTCCGCCGGACCATCTCCTCGGCCGGTCCTCGGCCCGTCGCGGCCTCACCAGCCGAGCCGGTCGAGCGTGCGGGCCGCCTTGGTCGCCTTCTTCCACTCCCGGTAGTGGTCCCGGCACAGCGGGGCCCGCCGCCCCTTGTCCGGCAGCTGCGGGAACGCCTTGCGGGCCTCGACGAGCGCGAGGTGCCGCAGGGACGGAGCTCCGCACCCCGGGACGATGCACGGCTCCTCGGCCTCGTCGCGCGACGGCCGTGTCGAGGGCGGGGCGCTCATCGGCGGTTCTGCCGCGCGACGATCTGGGCCACGAGGTCCGGGATCTCGTAGGGGAAGCGCGCGACCTGGGCCCCGGCAGCGGAGAGCGCCGCGAGCTTCGTCTCGGCGGTCCCCCGGCCGCGCGAGATGATCGCGCCGGCGTGCCCCATCCGCTTCCCGGGCGGCGACGCCCGCCCGGCGATGTAGGCGACGACCGGCTTCGTGACGTGCTGGCGGATGTACTCGGCGCCGTCCTCCTCGGACTGGCCGCCGATCTCGCCGACCAGGACGATCAGGTCGGTGTCCGGGTCGGACTCGAACATCGGGAGCGCGTCGACGAACGACGTCCCGACGACCGGGTCCCCACCGAGGCCGATGCACGTCGACTGGCCGATCCCGTGCTCGGAGATCCCGTTGACGATCTCGTAGGTCAGCGTGCCGCTCCGCGAGATGACCCCGACCCGGCCGCGGCGGAACACGACGTTCGGGATGATCCCGACCTTCGAGAGGCCCGGCGCGGCGATCCCGGGGCAGTTCGGGCCGATGATCCGACCGCCCTTCGATTTCGAGTAGTGGTACATCACGAGCATGTCGTGGAACGGGATGTGCTCGGTCACGACGACGGAGAGGAGGATCCCCGCGTCGACCGCCTCGATCAGGGCGTCCTTCGCGAACGGCGCCGGGACGAAGATGCACGAGGCGTTCGCGTGGGTCTTCGCGACCGCGTCCCGCACCGAGTCGAACACCGGAACGCCCTCGACCTCCGTCCCGGCCTTGCCCGGCGTGACCCCGGCGACGACCTGGGTGCCGAACAGCTGCATCTGGCGGGTGTGCACGGTCCCCTGGTGGCCCGTGATCCCCTGGACGACCACGCGCGTCTGGGCGTCGACCAGCACGGTCATGCCTTCCCTCCCGCGGCCGCGATCGCGGCCTGGGCCGACTCCCGCAGGGTCGGGATCGATACGATCCCGGCGGCACGCAGGATCTCGATCCCCTCCTTCTCGTTGTTCCCCCGGATCCGCGCGACCAGCGGGAACCGCTCGCGCTCCGGCACTTCCTTCATCGCCTCGACGAGCCCCTTCGCGACCGTGTCGCACCGGGTGACCCCGCCGAAGATGTTCAGGAAGACCGCGGTCGGCTTCGCGCGCGCCATCAGAAGGAACGCCTCGGTGACCTTCTTCGGATCGTCGGTCCCGCCGAGGTCGAGGAAGACCCCCGGGTTCCCTCCGAACTCCTTCAGGACGTCGAGCGTCGCCATCGTGAGCCCGGCACCGTTCGCGATGACCCCGATGTTGCCGTCCAGCTGGACGAACGCGATCCCCTTCTCCCGGGCGACCTCCTCGAGCGGGGTGCGGTCGTCGTGGATCTCGTCGTACTCGGGATGGCGGAACGACGCGTCGTCCTCGATGATCACCTTCGCATCGAGCGCGACGAGGCCGTCGCCGACGACCGCGAGCGGGTTGATCTCCACGAGCTCGGCGTCCTCGCGGACGAACAGCTCCCACAGCGCGACCAGGAAGGGGTCGAGCGCCCGGGCGGCCGGGCCCGCGAGGCCCAGCGCTTGGGCGATCCGGCGCTTCTCATAGCCCGCGAGGCCGGGGAACGGGTGCACCGGCACCCGCACGATCGCGGCGTCGTCGACCGTCTCGATCTCCATCCCGCCCTGGGCGCTCGCGATCAGGATCGGCACCCGCAGGGTCCGGTCGAGCGTGACCGAGAGGTACAGCTCCCGCGCGATCGGGAGCTTCTGCTCCAGCAGGAGCTCCTTGACCTTCTCGCCCTTGAACTCGAGCCCGAGGATCGCGGCCGCGGCGGCCCGCGCTTCCTCGGGAGTGTTCGCGAACTTGACGGCCCCGCCCTTGCCGCGGCCGCCCGCGAGCACCTGCGCCTTCACCACGCAGGGCAGCGGCACGGTGCCGTCGCGGGTCAGCGCCGCGGCCTCGTCCGCGGTCCGCGCGACATGGCCCTTCGGCAGCGGCACGCCGTACTTTCGGAACAATTGCTTGCCCCGCCACTCGGCCAGCTTGACCATCGTGAACCTCTCTCGCGCGGCGAGGCAGGCCCTGTATTAAGGCCGACGGGCGCGGCCGGGACTCCGGCCGTCTCAGGCCCGCTTGCGCCGGCGCGGCGTGGTCGGCGCTTCCGCGAGGCCGACCTCGAGCAGCAGCTGGAGCAGATGCTCGTGCTTGTGCTCGTCCGACTCCATGCTGTCCCACAGGATCCGCATCATCCCGCCGAGCTCGGGCCCCAGATCGATCTCGCTCGTGGCCTCGGCCTCGTGCTCGCGCCGGATGAGATGCTCGACGTCGGCCCGCGTGATGCCGGTCGGCTGGCTGGTCGCTACGCCCCGGTCGAGATAGGCCGCCAGCGAGGCGACGATCTCCGCGTGGCGAAGGCTGTCGGAGGCGATCTGCCGGAAGAGCGCCCGCGTCAGCTCGTCCCGGGAGCGTTGCGCGAGCCGCATGCATTCGGCGACCGCGGCCTGCTCCCCCGCAATCCGGTTCCGAAGCCATCCGGGGACCTTGCGCTGCAGGTCCGGCTTCAGGGTGTCCTTCTCGCGCGCCCGCGGCGGCGCGGGATGGCCGCCGACGGACTCGCTGAGCTGGAGGGCCGCCTCGAGCAGGATCTTCGGTCCGGCGGCGCCCGCCATCAGTTCCTGCGCGGTCCGCCGGGCGATCCGATGCGCCTCCTCGTGGCCCAGGTACTCGGACAGCGTCGGTCCGAGGCGCTTCCCCGAGAGGTACTGGGACACCGACGACGGGACGATCCCGAGCAGGACCGCCGCCCGCCGTTCGGGCAGGCCGAACCGCTCGACCAGCTCCTGCGCCACGAGCGCCTGGATCACCTGGACGGAGGCGATCGGAGACGGGGCCGTATGGTGCATCGCGCGGTCACGAGCACCGTCGGGTAGATAGCCCCTCGCGGAACCGAGCGTCGTCCCGACCCGCCGCGGCTCCGGGACCCGACCCGCGGGTCGCGCGCGGTCCCACGCTCAGACCGCGTTGACCGCGAACCCCAGCACGAAGCCGAGCATCACGCCGATGTACACGAGCTTGTTGCGCGCGATCGAGAGCTCGCGGCTCTCGAGGGGCCGGAACGCGACGCGCAGCATCGGAAGGATCACGTAGGCGATCGCGCCGATCGCGAGCGCGTCGAAGATGACCAGGAACATGTCGTTGGTCCAGTAGTACCCGATCGCCCCGCCGATCAGGGTCGGCAGCCCCCCGATCAAGAAGAGCCCGACCATCATCGAGAGCCGGCGGTTGCTGTTATTCCCGAGGAACGGCGAGGCGATCGGGAATCCCTCCGTGACGTTCTGCAGGAAGAAGCCGATGAACACCACCGCGAGGATCCCGAGCGCGCCGAGGGTCCAGTTGACACCGAAGACCAGCCCCTCCGTGAGATTCTGAAGGCCGATCCCGAGCGCGATGATCAGCGCGGTAGTTCGAGGGCCGGAGTCCGGCCGCACCGGTGCGGTCCCCCCCGCGGGAGCGCTCGTGGGAGCGGGCGCCCGCGACAGGTTGTCCACGATATAGAGCGCGACGAACGCAACGACGAACGCCACCCCGAACGCGACGGAGTAGTCAAGATCCGCCACGTACCCGTTCGGATAGAGGATCGGGGCGACGTCCGAGAAGATGTCGGCCAGGAGGAAGACCAGGATCCCGATCGCGGCCGCGTTGAGGCCGGTCGCCCACCGTCCCTGGGCGCGCTTGCTGTAGACGATCGGCAGCGAAAGGAAGATCGAAAGGCCCATCGCGGCCGTGAACGCCATGAAGATCCAGAAGTCGCTCATTCGCCGCCTTCGCCATCCCACGTCAGCGGTCCGATATAAGCGCTTTGTCTGTGAACTCACTACATATGGTATTCACTATGTGAAGGCCCGACACACCCGGGCCCACGAGATCGCTCGAATGGTGGGAAGGACCGACCTCTCGGGCTCGCGAAGGCGAGCCCGTGCAACGGCCCGATCGCGAGCGAGTTCGTTCGCCTCACGGATCCCGCTGAACCCCCAGGACAGCATCCCGATCGCCGGTGCCCGCGCTTGGTGCGAGTCCCTGGGTCGCGACCCGCCGGCGGGGCGTGCATCCGAGCCGCTCCGCGGAGCTGAGACCTTACCACGACGCGTCGTATCGGAGAAGCGGAGCCCTGCGCGCCGAGCGCGACGCCCCGCTACCGCCGTCGTCGAAGCGAGCTTCGGCGTGGCCTCGGCCGGTGGCGGCGTGCCGAGTCAGCGTCCGTCGCCGGAGAGCCGAGCGGCAGTTCCTCCCCCAGCTCGTCGAGCAGACGGGCCGCGAACTCCGCCTTGGGAGCGCGGATCCAGTGCGGCGCGCTGTGGGGGGGGAGCACGAGCGCGTCGGTGGACGGGGCGCCCATCGTCCGCGCGTCGTTCGCGACGATCCAGTCGGCGTGGCTCTCCTCCCGCAGCCGACGCCCCTCCTCCTCCAGCCGCTCGGCGTCCTCCCCCGCGAGGAGCTTGAACGCGACCAGCCGGGTCGGGGACGGAGCGAGGCGGCGCAGCACCGGAAGCACCTTCGGGGCCCGGTGGAGCGTGAGCGAGATCGGACCCTCGCCGCGGGAGGGGATCTTGCCCGGCTGCGCGTCGATCGTGAAGTCGGAGAGCGCAGCCGGGACAAGGACCGCCGCCGCTCGGGCGAGGCGGCCCTTCTCGCGATTCGCCAGCGCGATCAGGTCCCGGACGCCCCGCCACGGAGTCGGACTCAGGAACGGAGGCACAGGAACCTGCAGCGCTCCCGCCCAGAGTTCGACCTCCGCCCCCCGGTAGAACGCCTGCGTCGCGAGCGCGACGGCGGTGGCGCCCGAGCTCTCGTTCGTGAGCGCCCGCACGGAGTCGACCGATTCGCGGGCGGCTCCCCCGATCACGACGACCCGACGGTCTCTCCAGGGACCGGGCGCGAGGCGGTGGAGCACCGCGGCGGCAACCTCCTCCGGAGTGGCGATCTTCTCCTCCCCCTCCGCCGAGACGCCCGAGATCACGCCGACCCCCCACGAGCGCAGCCGCTCGAGGCTCTCCCGCACCGCCGGGTTCTGCCCCATGTGCGTGTGCATCGCCGGGGCGATCAGCAGGGGAACGTGACCCCCCAGGGCGACCGAGGCGAACGACGTCACCGGTGTGTCGTCGATCCCGTGGGCGATCTTCGAGATCGTGTTCGCCGTCGCCGGAGCGACGAGGTACAGGTCCGCCTGCCCCTCGCCCGGCCCCAGCAACGTGACGTGCTCCACGTTGCCCGTCAGCTGGAGGACCGGCGGGTGGCCGGTCGCGAACTCGAGGGCTTCGGCGCTGACGATCCGTGTCGCTTCCGAGCTCATCACGGCCCGGACGTCGGCACCGTGACGGATCAGCTCCCGAATGATCTTCGGAACCTCCACGGCGGCGATCGAGCCGGAGACGCCGACGAGGATGTGGCGCCCGGCCAAGAGCTGGGTCGTCCGCCCGCGGATCACGTGGCTCGGATGCATGCGCTCCCCTCGCGGTATCGATTCCTCTAGGACGTGCTCGGGGTATTAGGGGACCGCGGGGCGCTCCTCGACTTAAAGTGTCCTGGCCTCTCGCCCCACCGATGTCCCGGTCCCGCTCCCAAGGAGGCCAAGCGGAGCACTCACCGGCGGCCGCGGAAGACGCGCCGTTGGAAGGCTTGGAGCTCCCGATGGTGTCGTCGACCAGCCAGTTCGCCGAGGTCGGCCGCGGCGTCGGCCGACCGAAGACCCCGGTCGCCCCCACCCAGGTCGAACGCGGGGTCGTGGTCTTCGACCTCGACGGAACGATCCTGGACGACCTCGGCCTCATCAGCGCGGTCGCCGCGGACGTGATGTTCCAGGCGTTCGGCACCCCCGAGGACGAGGGCCGGATCCACTACCTGGCGACCACGGGAATGCCGTTCGAGGCCCAGCTCGCGCAGCTGTACCCCACGGCTCCCCCGGCCCTGCGGGCCGCGACCGCCCGCACGTTCCACCAGCGGAAGGTCACGGAGGCCTACTCCAAGGCGAAGCCGTTCCCGGAGGTGCCGAAGCTCCTGAAGCGCCTCGGTTCGCACCGTTGGACGCTCGTGGTCTCCACCGGCTCGGAGACCGAGATGGCGGAGCTGCTGCTCGAGCGGGAGGGCCTGCGCTACTGGTTCGAGGAGGTTCTGGGCTCGGCCGAGGGGACCAAGCGGGAGCACTTGGCCGAGTACCGGCGTCGATACCCTGGAGTCCCGATGTTCCTGGTCGGCGATTCGCGCTTCGACATGGAGGCCGCCCAGTCGGTACCGGGCGTCGCGCCGCTCGGGCGCGCCTCGGCCCTTCCCGGGTGGGGCCTCACCCCCCTCGACCTTCAAAAGTGGGGCGCCCGTTGGGCGGATTACACGCTCGCCGCTCTACCCGAGGTGCTCTCCAAACTAGAACGCCCGACCTCGCCGTCCAAGGAAGTCGGCTCGCGCAAGGGGCGCCCAAAGAGGTAGGGGCCGGGACCGAGAGTCTCAGGGCACGGGGGAGAGCCCCGCGCCGCTTTGAACCCGGGTCGAGGGATCCACAGTCCCCCAGGATAGGCCAAGCTACCCCATCCCGGCCACGAGGCACACAGGAGGGGGCGGGGAGAAAAGGTTTGGCTCGCTTTTTCCGCCTCGCGAGCGCGAATTCCCATCTTCCAATGGGGATACCGCCGGCACCCAGTCCACAGCATCAACCGGGACAAGTGTCGTGAGAACCGACGACGCGCATGAGGGTCCCCTTGGATGCTCTCGCAAACATGCCTGCCGTGGCAAACCCATTCGTGCCGCCATGCCTCTGGAAGTGGACCCTTTTATACTAGAACCATGGTGTATACATGCGCATCGAACCCCTCGGTGCTGAGGTTGGAATGGGAACAAAGCTTCGACGGAGGAGCGTCTATCTGGCAACGGGAGTGGCCATCCTCGCAATGGTCGCGGGGTTCGCGATGGCGACAGGCGCATTCTTGCCGTTTGGGACTACCACGGTCAACGGGAATCAGGGTGCGATATCTACGGGCGACACCATCTACAGTCCGGGCATCTCGGGAAGCCTACTCACGGTCGGTACTCCGACGGACTGCGGGCAAACCGGAGACTCACCGGGTGTTCTTTCGGCGGAAGTCGCCACCGCATGGGTAGCGGGCGGGTCGTCTGGAACGTGTGGCGGGGGCCTCGACTACGCACTCCTGCTGAATTTTACCAGCACATCGACGCTCAGCACCGGAACGTTCGTAGACTCGTTCACGATTTCGTCGGAGTTCGGTGGCGCGACGTCGTTCACAACGGAAGTCGTTTCCATCAAGTGTATCATTCCGACTGGTGTCTCGGACGTGGGGAGTTGCCAAGCAGACATTTACATCGATTCGGGCACTCCGACCACTGCAGCGCAACCGTCGGTCGGGCCGATCGACGTGTCGGTCACCGGAGCATAGACGCCGACAAGGTAGTGCCCCAAAACCCCTTCCCCGATTCCGGTTTGGTCTCGGAGGTTTCGGGATTGCGACAGGACTGAGCGAGCGACCACATTTCGCCAAAGTTCCCCGAACCGCAGAAGGCAACTAAAGACTCGCAAATCACCGGTCGGCTGGTGGGGCAAAGGTTCTATTCCTGTTGAGAGGCTCTATTCCTCGGAGTTGGGCGCGACTTACGTTCCATGGAGAACGCGGTCACTACCACCAGTGACTCGGATCCTTCGCTTCGCGGGACATTACCGCTCCTGGTCCTGACCGCATTGCTTTTCTCCGGTGCGGCTGTCCTCCGTTGGCAGTCACCTCGGCTAGGTCCGGACAACTTCCCGCTGTGGGGGCTTCTCCTCACGCTTGGGTCCGTGGGGGCTATCGGTTCGATCGTTTCGCTGTTCTTTGCGGCTGAGGATCGGCGAGACCTGGAGGCCACGGTGGGCCGCCCGGCCGCGGGGCCGCTCGATCCGGTTCGCCCGGACCGAAGCAGTTTCGGACGACCGCCTCCCACTCCCGATTTCCGTGCGAGCCCCGGGGCCTCCGCGGCCGGCAGTCCGTCGGTCTCCAATTCCCCCGACGCCGATGAGGCCGAACCCTGGAACGAAGATGTCCTCCCCCAAGTCCGTGTGCGAGGCCCACGCCCCGTGCTGACCACTCCCGACGACCCTGGGGAGATTGGCCGCGCCCTCGAGGAGATCGAGGAGATCCAGCGGCAGCTCGTCAGTCGCACGGCCCCCCGTGCGACCGCCGGGGACGCGCCGGCGCGCGCTTAAGACCCTCCCGACGGTGGGCAGGCCATGGACCTCCAGCCTCTGGGCTCGGTCGACGCGACGTCACTGCGGTGGTTGCGCACGGCCGAGAAGCCGATCGCCTTCGACCTCCTGGCGGGCGACCGACCCCTCGCCACGCTGCGCTGGAGGACCGGCACCGGCACGCTCGCGCTGGCCCGCGCGGCGAGCGCGTCGTGGACCCTGAAGCGGGTCGGTTTCCTGAACCCCCGGGTGACCCTGCGCGCCGAAGGCTCGACGGCCGACCTCGCGCGATTGACGGTGCACCTCAACTATCACCGCATCGAGGTCCCGGGGGGAACCGCCTACCGGTTCCACCGGGCAGGGGTGCTCCTGCCCGCGTGGAAGGTCACTGAGGAGTCCGGCCGGGAGGTGCTGCACGTCGAACCGGTGCGGGACGGCCGGAAGCTCGTCGGCGGGGCGGTCATCGCGCCGGCCTTCGCGCCGGCCCTCGAGGCATTCCTCCCGCTCGTCCTGGTCAGCTGGTACTTCATCACGCTCGCCTGGTTCGAGGACGAGACGCTCGCGACCCTGGAGGGATCGGACGCCCCGACCCCGGCCTCCGCGCCGCCCGGGCGGTCGGGCTAGTCGCGCGAGACCGACTGCTTTTCGAGCTCCGCGAAGCAGGTCCCGCAGAGGTTGTGCATCCGCTCCCAGCCCTCGGCGGGGGCCTCCGTGATGCGGGAGATCACCTTGTGGCACGTGTCGCAGATGATCTGGCCGTCCTTCAGCATCGCGCTCCGGGGGAGCGCTGGGGGTACTAAAGCGAGGAGGCGCCCGCGCGCTCGGCCGGGAACCCGAGCGCCGAGAGGAGGCGGGGGATCATCACGTCGTAGCGGGGGCCCTTGTCGAAGTGCCCGCCCGGAAACTCCTCGAACTCGACGTGGGCGCCCTGGGCGCGCGCGGCCGCCGCGAAGATCCGGGCGCTGACGTCGAGGCCGAACTCGTCCTCGGCCCCGCCGTCGACGAAGAGGTAGGTCAACCGGCGCGCCGCGTCCGCGTAGCGTGGGGTCGCGACCATCCGCACGGGGTCCCACGCGAGCCAGCGCGCCCACACGTCGTCGCGGATCGCCCCGGTCTCGAGGTCGAACGGGAGATCGAACCGGCCCGGTTCCGACTCGATCGGGGCGTAGCACGAGGAGTACGCGAGGGTCGAGAGCGCCTTCGCGACGGGATTGGACGGGCCGAAATGCGGTGGAGGGTGCTGGAAGACCATGCGCAGGAACGCTTCCGGTCCCCCTGCCTTGCGGAGCTGGCGGTACGCGTCGGGAAAGTCCGGCGGGTAGCAGTACTCGAAGTACGCATCGCCCGCGTCCGATCCGAGCGCCCGAAAGAGCTCGGGGTGCCGCAGCGCGAGGACGAACGCCCCGTAGCCCCCGCTCGAGGTGCCGAGCACCGCGGTGGGTCCGGTCCCGTAGCGGTTCCGCACCCACGGGACGATCTCCTCGACGACGTAGTCCTCGTAGCGACCGGTGGCCGTCGAATTGAGGTACTGGCTGCCGCCGAGCGTCGTGAGGCAGTCGGGGCCGACCATCACCGCCTCGGCGGCCTTGCCGGTCCGGATCAACCGGTCGAGCCGGCCGACGAGGGAGTCCTCGAGGTACCGCCCGCGCTCGAAGTGGGCCCAGCCCGATCCCGTGTAGCCGCTGAGCAGGACGAGGAGCGGACGACCCCGGGTCTCGCCCGAGGGTGGGAGGTAGACCGGAAGCGCCCGGTCGGTCGGGTCCCCCCACGGGTTGCCCTGGAGCACCCGGCTCTCGTGGCGGTGCGCTTCGACCGTACCGGCGAGCGGTCCGGGGAAGATCTCTTCGCTCCGCGCTTCGATCGGCACCCGCCACGACGACACGCGCGCCCTCCGCGCTCGGCACGCACCGGAGCCTCTTGAAACGTCGCGTGCCGAGGCGCGGGCTCGGGCGCCGCTCGCGGCCGCCGGGACCCGTGCCGCGCGCGGACGCGGGCCCTCGGGGGTCTCGACGCTTTTAAGCCGGCGGCGCCGTCGGAAGGCCCGAGGAAGGGATGGAGCGCCTCGAGCCCGACGCCTTCGAGGGAAACCGACTGCGCCGCCCGGGGACGTGGGCGGTGGGTTTCCTCGCGAACTGGTGCCCCTTCTGTCGGGCGTTCTCTCCCAAGCTCGAGGCGCTGTCGAAGAGCGGGCCGTACCACGTCGCGTTCGCCGACGTCTCGGACGAGCGGAGCCCGCTCTGGGACGTCTTCGGCATCGACGTGGTCCCGACCGTCGTGGTCTTCCGCGACGGGGCCGCGATCTTCCGCCGGGACGGCCGGCTGGGCCGAGGGCTGTCCGACGGCGACTTCAACGCGATCCACGACGTGATCGCGCGGTCCTGACCCACCGACGCCGTGCCGCCCCGCGGCCGCGCCGCGGAGGCTCGCCGGGCCGCGGCATCGCTTTAGACCCTCACCGGCTCGGCTCGGGCGTGCCGAACGAGGGGACGGCTCCGCACGCCGACGCGAAGCCGGTGGCGCTGATCACGGGAGGGGGCACCGGGATCGGCCGCGCGATCGGCGTCGCGCTCGCGCGGGACGGGTTCAACCTCGCGATCGCGAGCCGCTCCGCGGCGCACCTCGCCGAGGGCGCCGGCGAGCTGCGGGGCCAGGGCGCCCGGGTCCTCGAGGTGCCGACGGACGTCCGGGTGCCCGAGCAGGTCGACCACCTCCTCGAAGCGGTGCGGAAGGAGTACGGACGGCTCGACGTCCTCGTGAACAACGCCGCCGGGAACTTCCTCGCGCCGGCCGAGCAGATCACGCCGAACGGGTGGCGGGCCGTCGTCGGGATCGTCCTCGACGGGACGTTCTTCTGCTCCCGGTCGGCCCTTCCGCTCCTGCGCGAGTCGCCGAGCCCGTCGATCGTGAACATCGTCGCGTCCTACGCGTGGATGGCGGGGCCGGGCACCGCGCACTCGGCCTCCGCGAAGGCCGGGGTGCTTGCGCTCACCCGGACCCTCGCCGTGGAGTGGGCGCGCTACGGGGTCCGCGTGAACGCCGTGGCCCCGGGACCGGTGCGCACCGACGGGACCGACCGGCAGCTGTGGGTCTCGGACGCCGTGATCGAGGGGGTCCGTCGCGGCGTTCCGCTCGGGCGGTTCGGCACCCCTGAGGAGATCGCCGAGAGCGTCCGGTTCCTCGTCAGTCCGAAGGCGAGCTACATCACGGGCCAGGTGATCGCGGTCGACGGCGGTCAGTGGCTCGGGAAGGGGGTCATGGACCTGCTCGATTCCACCGTTCCCGCCGGCGCGAAGCCGCGGTGACCGCCGGCCCCCGTCAGCTGACGGGAACGTTCCGCTCCAAGAGGAACGTCGAGAGGATCCCGACGTACTGGTGCGGCTGGGCGGACTGGGGCGCGTGACCCGCCTCGGGCAGCTCGACGATCTGGTGGTTCCGCAGCAGCCCGGCGAGGTCCTGCGTGATGCGGTGCAGGAACCGCGGGCTCTGGCCGCCGACGGTCAAGAGGGTCGGCACGAGGAGCTCCCGGCACGCGGCGCCGTCCGGGGCTTGGGCGTCCGGGTCGGCGGATTCCTCGGCCCACCGCTCCATCGTGCGGGCGCACGCCGCGCGGACCGGGTCCGACAGGCGGCCCCAGGCCCCGGACTCGGTCGAGAACGCGTCGACCAGCTCCTCGGCGGCCCGTTCGCGCAGCCCCTCGTGCACCCACCCCTGCCAGCGGCGGACGGCGCTGAGCAGCTCCTCTCCCTCGGACGCGGTCGCCGGGTCGGCCGCGAGGAGGCCGAAGAACGGGGGCTCGTGCAGCGCGAGGCTCCGGACCATCTCCGGGCGGTCGATCGCGAGCCGGAGGGCCACCGCGCCCCCGTACGAATGACCGATGATGTGCGCCGGGTAGAGGTCGAGGCGCTCGAGCAGCCCGGCGAGGTCCGCCGCGTCGTCCCGCACCGGGTGCGGTCGGGGCTGGTACGTGCTCTCCCCGTACCCCCGACGATCGTAGGCCAGCACCTGCATCGAGTGCGCGAGCCCGGGCAGCATCCGGTCCCAACGGTGCCGATTGCCGAGCCAGCCGTGGACCAGCACGGCCGGGTCCCCGCTCGCGCCCTGGACCTCGTAGGCGAGATCGATACCGTGCACCGAACAGATCGGCAATCCTTCCAGCCCCCGGCGGCGCCCGGCCCCGCCGAGCTCCGGTCGGACGAGGGCCGAGGCTCTTAGCTTCGCCGGCGGCCGCGGCCGCACAGCGCTTATGTCGGCTCCCCGTTTCCCCCGGCCATGAGCGCGATCTTCCAGCGGCCGCTCTGCGATATGGGCTCGGCGTACGACTTCGCGTTCCGTCCGCTGGTCGGGGACGCAGACGCCGGCGCCGGCGGGACCTGCGACGACCGGCCGCACCGGGTGGAGCTCTATTCCGCGGGAGCCGACCCGGGCTCCCCGACCGCCGAGTGGCGATCGTTCTCCCTGTGCCCCGAGCACGAGGATCAGCTCCGCCGGTACGACGCGCGGCTGCCGC
Organism: Thermoplasmata archaeon; assembly: GCA_030038885.1. GTDB lineage: Archaea > Thermoplasmatota > Thermoplasmata > Lutacidiplasmatales > UBA184 > Lutacidiplasma. Next base: position 34,968 of record JASHQY010000051.1, read on the forward strand.
CGAAGGGGGTCCCCAGCCGGTTCCGACCGGCGGTACGCGCTCCGCCTCCGCCTGCGAACGGGCGGGCGAGGTCGCGGTGAGCGCGCTCCCGCTCCACGGGCTCTCGAGCCGCGTCGAGATCGCGAAGGGCGTCGCGATGCCGGTCCTGGGCCTCGGGGTCTTCCAGTCGCCGCCCGGTCCCACGACCCGCCAGGCCGTCCGGTGGGCGCTCGACGCGGGCTACCGGCTGATCGACACGGCCGCGATGTACGAGAACGAGGCCGACGTCGGGGCCGCGATCCGGGAGAGCGGGGTCCCGCGGGACGAGGTGTTCGTCGCGACGAAGCTCTGGTACACCGATCACGGGTACGATCCGGCGAAGCGCGCGGCCCGGCGGAGCCTCGACGCCCTCGGCCTCGGCTACATCGACCTCTACCTGATCCACTGGCCGCGGGCGAACTCGCCGGACGATCGCCTGGGCTCGTGGCGGGCCCTCGAGGAGCTCCACCACGAGGGGCTCGCCCGCGCGATCGGGGTCAGCAACTACGCGATCCACCACCTCGACGAGCTGCGCGAGCACGCCTCGGTCCCTCCGGCGGTCGACCAGGTCGAGTTCCACCCGTTCGTCTACGACCCGGAGTTCCTCGCGTACTGCGA
>JASHQY010000052.1 GCA_030038885.1 Thermoplasmata archaeon
CAACCGTTCGACGCGCCGGCTGCCGCCGCACCGGCAGGGCCCCCGACCCGCCCGGACGGCTCCGTGCGCCGCCGTCGCAGGGTTCGCGCTACCCTCAAGTAGGGGTCCCCGGCTTCCCGCATGCCCTCGGGGTACGAAACATGGCGAACACCTCTCCCATCAATCCGTTCGAGACCGCCAAGCAGCAGATCGACATCGTCGCCGACCTGATCGGGATCAACGACGGCCTCCGCGAGGTCCTGAAGCACCCGAAGCGCGAGCTGACGGTGAACTTCCCGGTCCGGATGGACGACGGGTCGTACCGCGTGTACACCGGGTACCGGGTGCAGTACAACATGGCCCGGGGACCGACGAAGGGCGGGATCCGCTACCACCCGCAGGTCTCGCTCGACGAGGTGCGGGCGCTCGCCGCGTGGATGACGTGGAAGTGCGCGGTCGTCAACATCCCGTACGGCGGGGCGAAGGGCGGCGTCATCTGCGACCCGAAGCACCTGACCCGCGGAGAGCTCGAGCGACTCACGCGCCGCTACGCGAGCGAGATCGCGCCGATCATCGGACCGGAGATGGATATCCCGGCCCCGGACGTCTACACCGACAGCCAGACGATGGCCTGGATCATGGACTCCTACTCGATGCTGAAGGGCTACTCCGTCCCCGGCGTTGTGACCGGCAAGCCGATCAGCCTCGGCGGCTCGGAGGGCCGCGGCGAGGCGACGGGCCGCGGATGCGCCTACGTCATCCGCGAGGCCGCGAAGGACGCCGGCGTCAAGGTGAAGGGCGCCGCGGTCGCGATCCAGGGGTTCGGCAACGCCGGCAGCGTCGCCGGCAACATCCTCTACGACGAGCAGGGCGCGAAGATCGTCGCGGTCTCCGACTCGCGGGGCGGGATCTACAAATCGGACGGCCTGAACCCGCACGCGGTCGAGGCGCACAAGCAGAAGACCGGCTCGGTCGTGGGCTTCCCCGGCGCGAAGGAGATCTCGAACGACGAGGTCCTCGAGGCGAAGGCGGACATCCTCGTGCCGGCCGCGCTCGAGAACCAGATCACGAAGCGGAACGCCGACCGGATCCAGGCGAAGATCGTCGCCGAGGCCGCGAACGGGCCGACCCTCCCCGAGGCCGACGCGATCCTGTTCCAGAAGAAGGTGACCGTCCTCCCCGACATCCTCGCGAACGCGGGCGGAGTGACGGTCAGCTACTTCGAGTGGGCCCAGGACATCCAGGGGTACTTCTGGGGGCTCGACGAGGTCAACTCGCGCCTCGAGCGGACGATGATGCGGTCGTACAGCGACGTGCACAAGGTCGCCGTCGAGAAGAAGGTCCACAACCGGACCGCGGCCTACGTGCTCGCGATCCAGCGGGTCGTCGACGCGATCAAGATCCGGGGGATCTACCCGTAAGGGGTCCCGCGATCCTCCCGGGGCGATGGCCGACCTCCCGAAGTGCCGGCACGCGAGCTGGGTGGACGTCGACGGGTGGTCCGACCGCGTCGCCGCGCAGGTCCGCGCTCGCGGGGCCGTCCCGTCGACGATCGTCGGGCTCACGCGCGGGGGCTGGGTCCCGGCCCGGCTGCTCGCGGACCGTCTCGGGGTCCGGCGGATCGTCTCGCTCCGCGCGCAGCACTGGGGCGTGACCGCGACCCCGACCGGCGCCGCCCAGCTGACCGAGGGCCTCAGCGGCCCGGTGGAGGGCGAGGACGTCCTCCTGGTCGACGACATCACGGACACCGGCGAGAGCCTCGCGCTCGCGGCCGCGCACCTCGCGGACGCGCGCCCGGCACGGCTCGAGAGCGCGACGTTCCTGCACATCGCCCGGGCGAAGTTCACGCCGACCTACTTCGCGGAGGAGATCCCGCGGGAGGCCTGGGTCTGGGTCGTCTTCCCGTGGAACTACTGGGAGGACCTCACGACCCTCGCCCGGCGCGCGCTCGAGCGCGGGCCGGGGATCGACGGCGTCCGACGGACGCTGCGCGCCGAGTGCGGGCTCGACGTGCCGCGCGGGGACCTCGAGCGCCTCGCGCCGTTCGTGCCGTTCGGCGAGGACGGCGCCGCTAGGTCGGCGTCGCGGGCTCGAGGACGGTCCGGGCCGCGAGGCTCTTGAAGTACTGCTGGAGGACCCCGGCGCCGATGATGAGACCGAACCCCGCGACCAGGAAGCCGATCGTCAGCGGGAGCTGGGTCGACGAGTTCACGCCCTGCAGGTAGAGGACCAGCGACAGGATCCCGAACGTCACGAACCCGATCCCGATGATCGACGTCGTCGCGACCGCGAACGAGCGGGGGAACCGGCCCCGCGAGAGCGTGCGCCGGATCGCGCGCCCGCACTCCCAGACGATCGCCGCGACCAACCACCAGAACACCGCGGTGTCGAGGAAGAACAGCACCCGGTCGAGCGGACCCGCCGGGCTCGTCACGTAGCTGTTGTAGCCCGAGAGAAAGCCGACCCCGACCAGCGCGATCGAGAAGAGGCCGAAGCCGAACGCGACCGACCCCTGCCGGATGTCGGTCGAGGCGCTGCGGACCGATTCGATGATCGCCTCGTCCGCGTCGAACGTCCAGAAGATGAGGTAGACGCCCAGGACGACCGAGAGGCCGATGATCCCCCAGGTGATCACCCCGCCGGCGGCCGCGATCCCGAGGATCAGGAGGACGAGCGCGACCGGCAGGATCGTCTTCGCGCGGAGCTTCGGGTCCTTGAGCGCACGGACGACCGTGTAGTACGTCGATTCGATGCTCGCGCTCTGGCGGACGTAGACGCGCCGTACGCCATCGACCTTGACCCGCGACGCGAGGATCGGGAAGAGGAACTCGTCCTCGGCCCCGTCGCTCACGAGGTACGCGGAGTGGGCCCCGACCCGGCGGAGGACCTCGTCGAACTGGTCCGCGACCCGACGGTCGGAGTGGATCCCGACCTTCCCGGAGCCGGTGAGGGCGCAGACCTCGCACTCCTCGCCCGCCCCCCGCAGCTCGTCGAGCAGGTTGACGGCGGCGAACAGGGCGTTGGTGTCCGAATCCTCGGGGTCGACGGAGCCGAGGCGCACCGCCGCGTCGAGGACCTGCGCGCGGCCGACGACCGGCCCAGCGACGGACGCCTTCCGCCCGAGGTCATCGTCGCGGTCGATGCACACGACCAGGCGCATGGCCCACGCGTTATGGGCCGCCGAGACCATAATGGCTCGGGTGGACCGGACCGCGCGGCGGGCGGGGGCTGGTGGCGGACCCCCCGAGCGCCGATGCGCTTACGTACCGACCCCCCCTTCTCGGCGACCCATGCCCGAGCTCCCCGACAAACGCACCGCGTTCATGGACTGGTACCTCGCGGTCGTCGACGGCGCCGGGGTGACCGACAAGCGCTACCCCGTGAAGGGGATGAACGTCTGGACCCCGTACGGCTTCCGCGCGCGGCGGAACCTCGACGCGGTCCTGGTCCGCGAGATCGAGGCGACCGGGTCCGAGGCGGTCGAGTTCCCGACCCTGATCCCGGCGACCGAGTTCGAGAAGGAGAAGGAGCACATCAAGGGGTTCGACGCCCAGGTCTACTGGGTCACGCGCGGAGGCCTCTCCGAGCTCGACATCCCGCTCGTCCTCCGACCGACCAGCGAGACCGCGATCTACCCGATCTTCTCGGTCTGGATCCGCTCGCACCGGGACCTCCCCCTCAACGTCTACCAGATCGTCAACACGTTCCGCTACGAGACCAAGACGACCCGCCCGTTCCTCCGGGTGCGGGAGATCCACTTCTTCGAGGAGCACACGTGCCAGGCGAACGAGGCGCACGCCACCGAGCGGGTCCGCTCGAACCTCGGGGCGTTCCGAAAGATGGCGGACGCCTTCGCGCTCCCGTTTCTCCCGGTCCGCCGCCCGGAGTGGGACAAGTTCCCGGGAGCGTACTACACGATCGCGCTCGACGCCCCGATCGGGGAGGCGCGGACCCTCCAGCTCGGCAGCATCCACCACTACCGGGAGAACTTCGCGCGGCCCTACGGGATCCGCTACGAGGCCGCGGACGGGAGCCAGCAGTACGTCCACCAGACGACGTTCGGCCTCTCGGAGCGCCTCCTCGGGGCGATCCTCGCGGTCCACGGCGACGCGAAGGGCGCGGTCTTCCCGACGGCGATCGCCCCCTACCAGGTCGTCGTGATCCCGATCCCGGGTCCCGACGCGGGCGACGGCCCGCTGCGCACCGCGGAGGAGATCGCGGGGCGGCTCGCCCGCCACGGCCTCCGGGTCCACCTGGACGCGGGGGACGAGCGCCCCGGGGCGAAGTACTACCGCTGGGAGCAGGCCGGCGTCCCGCTCCGGCTCGAGGTCGGGCGGCGCGAGGCGGAGTCGCGCACCGCCACGTCGGCGAGTCGCCTCGGGGCGAAGGGCCGGGTGACGATCGACCGACTGGAGCACGAGGTCGCCGAGCGTCTCGCGGAGTTCGACCGAGCGCTGGCGGAGCGCGCGGCGGCCGGGTTCGCGGCCGCGTTCTCGCTCGCGGGCTCGATCGCCGAGCTCGCGGGATCGACGACCGTCCGCGTGGTCGCGTGGTGCGGGTCGGAGGCGTGCGGCCATCAGATCGAGGCCGGGATCGACGGGGCGCTCCTCGGCGTCCCGGAGGGACCGCTGCCGATCGAGGTCGGGAGCCCGGGGGCGTGCGTCGCGTGCGGCTCCACGACCGCGGTGCGGTGGGCGCTGGCCGGGCGGCCGCTCTGACCGCCGGGGCCCCCGCTCACGAGGTCGGGGGCGCGGGAGCGGGGGGGTTCGGCAGCACGAGCCACATCCCCGAGAGCCCGAAGAGCAGCAGCGTGATCACGACCGCGTACACCCCGTTGTCGATCCAGACGCCGTACGAGACCCCCCAGCCGACGTAGAACGCCACCGCGAGCACGACCAGCGCGGCGAACCCCCAGAACGAGACCCGCCGCACGAGCGACATCTCCCGGAACCGCACCGGCGGAGGAGGGACCGCCGTCGCCCGCGCATCGGCCATGGGAGGCCGGCGACCCGGGCCTCGTTAGATAACCCTTACGGGAGCGCGGAGGCTCCTCGTCCGACCGCCCCGGGGCGACGGGCGGCGCACCGGCACCAGATTTAACCGATGCTCCGGACTAGCACGGGGCCGATGGCCGACGAGCCCGCCGGGGAGGATCGGCCCGAGGTCCCGGGTCCCCGGCTCGAGCAGCTGACGCCCGACCAGCACCGGATCCTCGCGTACGCGAGCTCGATCGGATCGGAGTTCGACTTCGCGCTGCTCGTCGCGGCGATGGGCGTGGGGGAGGAGGGGCTCGCGGAGCAGATCGAGCGGCTCGTCCACCGGGGGATCCTCCGGGAGCGGGTGGGCGGGGACCGGTTCCAGTTCCTCGAGGAGGAGTTCCGCGCGCGGATCTACCGGTCGCTGACCGAGAGCCGGCTCCGGGTCCTCCACCGAAAGATCGCGGAGGCGATGGAGCGGATGTACCCGACGCCGACCGGCGAGATCGTCGCGGAGCTCGGCCGGCACTTCTTCCTCGGCAAGGTGCCCGAGAAGTCGCGCCTGTACAACCGCCTCGCGTCCGAGAACGCCCGCGCCGCCGACGACCCCGAGGACGCGGTCCACTACCTCGAACGGGTCCGCGTCGACCTCGACGCCGCTCCGGGCGACCATCGTCACGAGGTCGCGGACGTCGACGCGACGCTCGGGGAGCTCTGCTTCTCGATCGGCAGCTTCGCCGCCGCCGACCGCTACTTCACCGAGGCGCTCGAGCGGCTCGGCAGCGACGCGCCGAGGATCCGGGGCCGGCTCCTGCTCGCCCGGGGCGAGGTCGCGCGGGAGAAGCTCGACATCGAGACCGCGACCCACCAGGCTCTCGAGGCGCAGCGCCTGTTCGAGGCCACCGACGATCCGCTCGGCCGGGCCCAGACGTACCGGCTGCTCGGGCGGGTCGCGTTCCACCGCGGCCACTACCGCGAGGCGCTCGACGAGAGCATGCGCTCCCTGGACGCGCTCGGCGATCTGCGCGACCCGCGGCTGATCGGCGAGCTCTCGATCGACATCGGCAACTCGTTCGCGCTCCTCGGGCCCGACGTCCGCGCCGAGGCGATCGACTGGTACGAGCGCGCGATCGACCGGTTGACCCGGGCCGGTGAGTGGGTCGAGCTCTCGCGGGCGTACCACAACCTCGGGGTCGCCCTCGGCGAACGGCGGCCCGAGGACGGGCTCGAGCAGCTCGACCGGGCGCGCGAGATGGGCGACCGCGCGCACGATCCCCGCTCGGTCGGACGCGCCCTCCTCTCCGGCGTCGAGCTCCGCCTCACGCTCGGTCAGTTCGAGGAGGCGGCCCGCGACAACGAACAGGCCGGCCGGCTGCTCGAGCGGCTCGGGGACGAGCTGGGGCTCGAGCAGGTCGACGTGAACCGCGGACTGATCGCCGAGAAGCAGGGGCAGTGGGACGACGCGGAGCGCGCGTTCGAGCGGGCGCTCGCCGCGTGCCGCCGGTTCCGCCTCCACGCGGACGAGGCGGAGGTCCACTTCTACCTCGCCCGGCTCCGCTTCAAGACCCGCAACCTCGACGGCGCCCGCCAGGCGCTGCGCGCCGCCGACAACCTCGACGTGGCCGACCTCCGCCCGGCGCTGGCCCCGCTCGTGGCCGAGCTGCGCCGGCAGCTCGACCGGGGACCGGACGCTCCGGCGGTGCCCGGGGCGGCGCCGCCGCCCTGAGGACCGACCGACGGATTATCTACCCGAGGCCGCGTCGTCCGGGTCGATGTCCGGGCCGGAGACGTCCCGCGCCTCGGCGGTCCCTCCGATCTTCGGACGGGCCGAGGCGGTGACGGAGGTCGAGCGCGCGCTCGACCGGTCGCGGGGCGGCACCGGCGAGGGGCTCCTCCTCTCGGGCGAGGACGGGGTCGGCAAGAGCCTCTTCCTGCGGACCGCGATCGCGCGCGCCCGCCACCTCGGGTTCCACGTCCTCGCCGGGCGCGCGCTGCCCCAGGAGATCCCGCAGCCGTTCTCGCTCCTGCGCGACCTCGTGAGGACCCGCGACCACCCCGCGCGCGACGAGCGCTCGGCGGGCGGGCCGGAGCTCGCGCTCCCGGTCTTTTTGTCCCCGGCGAGCGGGGAGACCGCGGTCGCGCGGCTCTCCGATCCCACCGAGCCGACCTCCGAGTCGGAGGGGCTCGCGACGATGCTGACGCCGCTCGACGCCCCCGGCGAGTGGATGGGCACCGTCCGCAACGAGCTCTACGCCTCCGTGGTCCAGTACCTCACCGAGATCGCGAACGAGCAGCCGCTGCTCCTCGCGATCGACGACCTCCACTTCGCGGACGGGGCCTCGATCGAGTTCCTGAGCCGGCTCGCGCCCGAGCTCGGCCGCTTCCCGATCGCCGTGATCGCGACGGTCGCGACCGGCAGCCGGATCCCGGCGGCGGTCCGGGAGCCGATCGAGTCGCTCGCGCGCTCGACGACCGTGCGGACGGTCCCGCTCCGGCCGCTCACGACCCCCGACGTGCTCGAATTCGCGCGCTGGCTGCGCCGGGGGATCCCGGCCGACCCCGCGGACGTGCGGCGGTGGCAGGCCCAGACCGAAGGCAACCCCCTGTTCATCGAGCAGCTCGTGCGGTCGACGACCGGCGTCGGCGAGCGAACGGACGCCGCGGCGTCCGGGGGGTCCAGCGACCTCAACGAGATCCTCCGGGCCCGGGTCCAGGAGCTCGGCGAGACCGAGCGCCGGACGCTCACCTATGCCGCGCTGCTCGGGAAGGAGTTCGCGTTCGCGAGCCTGGTCGCGATCTCCGAGCTCGACGAGGAGCGGGTCACCGAGAGCCTCGACCGGCTGGTCGCCGGCGGGCTCCTGCGGGAGAAGGGCGACGAGGTCTGCGAGTTCGTGACCGAAGGCGTCCGCGCCGGGGTCTACGCGGAGCTCACCGAGACCCGACGCCGGATCCTCCACCGGCGCGTCGGGCGGGCGCTCGAGGAGCGGGGGATCGCGAGCGAGTTCGAGCTCGCCCGGCAGTTCTACCTCGGGCGGGACGACGCGAAGGCGGCCGAGTACAACTTCCGCGCCGGGGTCAGCGCGATGCGCGGGTTCGCGTTCGAGACCGCGGTACCCCACTTCGAGCGCGCGCTCGAAGCCGAGCGGCGCCGGCCGGACCGGAGCGCGGCGCGCGAGGTCCGGATCCTGGTCGAGCTCGGCCGCTCGTTCGACGAGCTCGGCGACTTCCCCCGCTCGGAGGTCGTGCTCTCCGAAGCGGTCCTGCTCGCGCGGACCCGGCCCGAGCTCGACCCCGAGCTCGCCCGCGCGCTGCTCGGGCTCGCCCAGACGCGGCAGGACCAGAGCGACTACCCGTCCGCCGAGGCGCTCGCCGAGGAGGCCTACGGCCGGCTCGAGCGGGTCGGCTCGCCGCGGGAGGTCATGACCGCCCACCGGGTCCTCGGGATCGTCTGCTGGCGGCTCGGCCGCCTTCCGGACGCCGAGCGCCACCTGCGCCTCGCGCTCGAGATCGCGGAGCGCGAGGGGACCTCGGCCGAGCGCGGGCACGCGCTCGTCGACGTCGCGAACACGATGCTCCTGCGGGACCAGCAGCAGTTCTCCCAGGCGCTCGAGCTCTACGAGCGGGCGGCGGAGCTCTTCGGCTCGGGCCAGGACCTGCCCGCGCGCGCCCGCGTACTGATGAACCGCGCGGTGCTCCTCTACTCGTCCGGCCGACAGGAGGAGGCGCTCCGTGGCCTCGACCGGGCGATCGAGGCCGCCGAGCGCTCCCGCTCGCCGGTCTGGATCGGATACTGCTACCTCAACCTCGCGCTGATGCAGGCCGAGCTCGGCCGGCCGGAGGTCGCGCGCCCTGCGCTCGAGCGGGCCGATGCGCTCCTCACCCCGCTCGGGGACCGGCTCGCCCCCGAGCAGATCGCGCTCGCGCGCGGACTCCTCGCGGAGGCGGAGCGAGAGTTCGACGCGGCGGAGGCGCACCTCGGGGACGCGCTCCGCCAGGCGCGCGAGCTGAACACCGAGCCCGAGGTCTCGGAGATGCTGTTCCGCCTCGCGCACGTCGCGTACGCCCGCGGCGACGTCCGCGCCGCGCGGGCGAAGCTCGCGGAGGCGCGGGCCGCGGGGCTCGACGCGAACCGCAGCGACCTCGCGGCGCGCGTCGCCGAACTCGACGCCGCGCTCGCGCGCGCGGACGGACCCCCTACCGTTTAATCGGCGCTCCCGCTCGGACCGCCCGATGGCCGACGTCCTCCTGCCCCGGCGGGCGGCGCCCGACGGCTCGCCGTTCCCGGACCGCCGCGACCCGGGCTTCGAGCGGGACGTGCGCCGGATGTTCTCCCACATCGCGCGCCGCTACGAGTGGTTCGACCACGTCGCGTCGCTCGGCAGCGACCTCGTGTGGCGGCCCCGCGCGCTCTGGGACCTCGACCGGTTCCGCGCGGGGGGGCCGGTCCGCCGCATCCTCGACCTGGGGTGCGGGACCGGGGAGCTGACCCGGCGCGTCGCCCGCCACTTCCCGACCGCGACGGTCGTCGGCGTCGACTTCACGACCGCGATGCTCGCGGCCGCGCGCCGACGCACGGCCGGGGCGGCCGGGCGGGAGCGGATCGCGTACGGGCGCGCGACCGCGATGCGCCTTCCGTTCCCGGACGGGTCGTTCGACCTCGCGACCAACGCCTTCCTCGCGCGGAACCTGCTCGACCTCGACGCCGCGCTCGCCGAGATGCGCCGTGTCCTCCGCCCCGGCGGGGTCCTCCTGACCCTCGAGATCACGGAGCCGGTCGCCCCCGCGGTCGGCGCGCTCTTCCACGCGTACTTCGATCACGTCGTGCCGTGGCTCGGGGCCGCGGTCGACAGCGCGGGACCCTACCGCTACCTCCCCGAGTCCCTGCATCGCCTGCCGCCGCGCCCGGCGTTCCGGCAGGCGCTCCGGCGCGCGGGCTTCGGGCGGATCGCGCTCGTGCCCCAGTCGCTCGGGATCGTGACGACGTTCCTCGCCGAAGCGGACGGGGACGGCCGGGTCCCCGCGCCGGAGCGCAGGGGTTAAGTCGCCGCGCGCCCGCTCCGACGGGCGAGGGGCTCCGGATGCCGTTCGATGCGCTCCGCTTCGCGTACGACCACCGCTCCGAGGTCGCGTGGCTCGGCCAGAACACGAACCACCTCGTGCCCCCGGAGGTCGTGCGCGGGGCGCTCGAGGCGGCGATCCGGGAGCGGCGCTACGAGGGCTACCCCTACGGGCCGGGCGATCCCGAGCTGATCGACCTGGTCGCCCGGGACCTCGGCGTCCCCGGGATGACGCCGTTCCTGACGGCCGGCGGCACCGAGTCGCTCTACATGATCGCGCGGGCGCTCCTCGGGCCCGGGGACGAGGTCGTCGCGTCCGACCCGAGCTACCTCATCATCCATCGGTTCATCGAGCTCGCCGGGGCGCACACCCGCAACCTCGACGTCTACGCGCCGCCGTACCGGCTGACCGCGGAGCGGATCCAGGAGGCGATCGGCCCGACGACCCGCATGATCCTGCTGATCGACCCCTTGAACCCGCTCGGCTCCGCGTACCCGCGCGAGGAGGTGCGCGCGATCGCCGAGCTCGCGCACGACCACCACCTGACGCTCCTCCACGACGTCACGTACCGGGACTACGCCGACCACCCCGCGCTCGCGGCCGAGTTCGCGCCCGAGGCGACCGTCACGGTCTGGTCGGTCTCGAAGAACTGCGGGCTCGCGGGCCTGCGGATCGGCGGGTTCCTCGCGACCGCGGAGCGCACCCGCGCGATCGCCCGCTTCAACACGAACGACCTCGGGGTCAACATCCTCGCCCAGGTCGCCGCGATCGCCGCGCTCCGGACGAAGAGCACGTGGTTCGGCGCGGTGCGGCGCCAGACGCGCGAGAACGGTGCGCGGATCCGCGCGACGGTCGCCGGAGTGCCGGGCGCGTCGCTGCCCGTCTACCCGTCGCAGGCGAACATGATGGCGATCGACCTCACCGGCCTCGGGCTCTCGCCCGAGGCGGTCCAGCAGGAGCTGCTCGAGCGGCACGGGGTGTTCGTCCGTGCGGGCACGTACCTCTCGATCGCCCACGGGGCCGAGTTCGTGCGGGTCTCGTTCTCGAACCCGCCGGCCGACCTCGCCCGGTTCGAGCGCGCGTTCCCCGAGGCGATCCGCGCCCTCGCCCCGCGGGCGGTCCCCCGGCCCGCCTAGGGCGTCGGGCGGATCGGCACGTCGACGACGACGTGGACCCGGCCGGGCCCGTACGGTTTCACCGGGCGTGCCGCGCTCGGGCCGATCGGCACCGCTCCGGTCGCCCGCACGGCCCCGTCGACCCGGCGCGCCGCCTCCGCGAGCCCGCCGTGCGCGTCCGCGATCGTATGGACGTGGAGCGCGCCCCCCGCCGGCCGGACGAGCCCCGCCGCGAGCGGGACCCAGGGCACCGCGTCCGGCAGGTACCCCAGGAAGACGTGGTCGGCCGAGCGCTCGGGGAGCGGGAGCGCCCGGTTGTCCCCGAGCCGGCAGTCGAGCTGCGCGGCGACCCCGTTGCGTTCGGCGTTCGCGACGAGGTAGCGGTACGCCTCGGGGTTCTTCTCGACCGCGACGACCCGAGCGGCCCTCCCGAAGCGCGCCGCCGGGATCGCGAAGTAGCCGATGCCGGCGAACAGGTCGACGACGGTCTCCCCGGGGCGCACGAGCGCCCCCGCGCGGCGCCGCTCGGCCCGGTTGCCGGCCGCGAACATGATGCGGGCGGCGTCGAACCGCCACCGGATCCCGTGCTCGACGACCTCGGTCTCGGTCGTGGTGCCGGCGATCCGCTCGACGTGGGGCCGACGGAACTCCCCGCGGACCGGCCCGACCCGAACGAGCACGGTCGCGACCCCGAGCTCGGCGCACCACGCCGCTCCGAGGACCGGGAAGTACGGCCGGAAGTGCTCGGGGAGGCGCAGGAGCAGCACGCGGCCCAGGCGCTGGTAGCCGGCGGGCATCGCGCGCGCGAGCGCGAGGCCCCCCGCCGCCGCGAGGCGGGCCCGCACGCGGTCCGCCGGTGGTCGGCGCGGTCCCCGC
>JASHQY010000053.1 GCA_030038885.1 Thermoplasmata archaeon
CGGGGCGGACGCCGGAGGTCTCACGGATGGAGCCGGAGGCGGCGGAGCCACCCGTGTGGGGAACGGCGGCGGTGGACCCGACGGCACCTCGAGCACGGGCGCAGCGGAGGCCGGTGCGGTCACCGAGGCGGAGGGCGACGGAGAGGGAGGCGGGGGCGGCGCGACCGGGACCTCGAGCGGTGGACCGGCAGCGACCGGGGGTGCGGCGGGTCCCGCGGCGGGTTCGACCGGCGACTCGACGTGGCTCGGCCCCCCCGCCGGGGCGGTCTCTTCGGTTCCGACGCGCACGGGGACGGGTCCCGGTGGTGCCCCTGCGAGCGGCTCCGTCGGGGAGGGCGACCTCGGTCCGGCGTCCTGCGCCGGGGGCGGAGGCACGGAGATCACTGGGGCGGGCGAAGCCGTCGGAGGCGCTGGAGGCGGCCCGAGGTCGGCGGGCGTCCCCGGCGCTCGCGGTGGCAGCGTCGACGGGGGTGCGGGAGCGGGAGATGCGACGGAAGGGATCGCGTCGGTCGCCGACGGGGCCCGAGCGACCGGGACGGCGACCGGGGACGGCTCGGCCGGTGGGGGCACGACCACGAGCGTCGGCGCCGGGGGAGGCACCGCCGACATCGGAGCGGGGGGCGGCACGACGATCGCCGGGGGCGGCACGGCCCTCGGGGCGGGCGGCACCGGGGGTGGCGCCACGGCCCGGGGAGCGGCGGGCACCGTCCGGAGGATCGCACGGACCTTCTCGAGCTGCCCGGACAGGGTGGGCAGGGGAGGCAGGTCCGTCGGAGCGACCCCGCTGCGGGCCGACTCGGTCCGCTCGATCACGCGCTTGATCGCGTCGGCCACCGAGGGGTCCGACGGGGAGGCGGAGGCCCGGACCGCGGTCGCGAGGTCCATCGCGAGCGCCGAGACCCGGGCGATCTGCGCGGACACGACCTCGGGATCGTTCGTCGCGACCGCGGCGGCCGCCGCCTCGACGGCCGCCCGCAGCGCGGTCGTGTCGGCGCCGACCGTGACGAGGTCCTGCACCTCGTCCAGGAGCGGGTCGAGCGGCGAGCCGAGGGTCGCCGGCACGCGCACGGAGACGATCGGCTCGGGCTCGACGATCTGCCGGGTGTCCCGGGAGATCGTCCGCTCGACGTTGATGTCGAGCCCGTGGGGTCCGATCCGGTAGGGATGGAGCCGCACGTCGTGCGATCCCCCTCGGAACTTCTCGACGCCGACCGCGCGGACCGTCGCGCCGTCGAGCTCCCAGCGGAACAGCCGGATCTCCCCGCGCGCGAGCATCCGCTCGGTCGTGTCGACGTCCTCGAGCGGGGACTCGACCGTGAGCAGGGTCGTGACCTGGAGGTCCGAGAGGAACCGGAGGAACGTCTGCGCGCCGGCGACCTCGTTGAACCCCTTCATGCAGAAGTACTGCAGCGCGGTGAGCGAGTCGATCACGATCCGCGAGTACCCGCGGCGGGCGACCTCGCTGCGGAGCATCTGCTCGAGCCCGGTGATCGTGACCTCGACCCCCGTGAGCTCGGGGGTCCGCCGGATCACGTACGGGACCCGGGAGAACGGCGTCGCCGAGCGGACCGCGGAGATGTCCTTGAACGGCACGCGCTCGTAGCGCATCACGTCGGGGATCGCGTCGAAGACCTCGACCTGCTCGAACTCGGGACCGAGCCCCCGGTGGTTCATCCGGGCCTCGTTCGGCGGCTCCTCGACCGTCACGAGCAGCGAGCGCTCGCCGCGCCGGACCCCCTCGCACAGGAACTCGAGCGCGAGGGTCGACTTGCCGGTGCCCGAGGGACCGACGATCAGGTACGGTCGCCGGGGGATCACCCCGCCCTCGAGCATCGCGTCCAGGCCGGCGTTGCCGGTCGAGATCCGCGGCTCGGGCTCAATCGCCGCGGGCGATGTCGCGGTCGCGGCAGAACCTCCTGCGGGGTCGGACCATGGAGAGAAACTTCCGCGCGGAAAGAATGGACCCGCCCGCTTCAAGTAGTTTCGGACCGCGCGGTCCGTCCCCTCGGGAGAACTCTCGCCGCAAGGGCTATCTCCGATTGGGGACCCCGCGCCCCCGTGCCGCCGTCCAGCGCGCGGTCCCCCGGGGCCCTGCGGGTGCGGGCGCTCGCGGCGGATTTTCCGAACCAGCTCACGACGGGCTTCCGCGCCGGAGCGGAGATCGCGCCGGCCGCCGCCGGTCGGCCGACGACCGTCCACCTCGTCGGGATGGGCGGCTCGGCGATCGCCGGGGACCTCGCCCGCGGCGTCGTCGAGGCCGAGACCCCGCTCTCGCTCGTGACCGTGCGTTCGCCGGTGCTCCCCCGCGCGGTCGAGCGGCGGTCGCGCGTCGTGCTGGTCAGCTACTCGGGCGACACGGGGGAGACCGTCCGGGCCTACGACGCCGCCGGCCGCGCCGGAGCGAGCCGCCTGGTCGTCACGTCCGGGGGAGCGCTCGCCGAACGGGCCGCGCGCGACGAGGTGCCGCTGCTCCCGCTCCCGTCCGGCCTTCCGCCCCGGTGCGCGCTCGGCCACGTCCTCGGCGGACTCCTGGGCCTTCTCGACCCGTGGTTCCCCGAGTCCAACGAGGCCCGGGTCGGCCGGCTCGCGGCCCGCCTCGCCCGACGGATCGCCGAGTATGCGTCGCCGCGGGGTCCGGCGGCCTCGATCGCCCGGCGGATCGGACCGCGAACGACCGCGATCTACGCGGAGGCGTCGTTCGGAGGCGTCGCCCGCCGGTGGAAGACCCAGCTCGAGGAGAACGCGAAGCGCCTCGCGATGTTCGACGAGGTTCCCGAGCTGCTCCACAATGCGATCGTGGGCTGGGACGCCGCCCGGCGGATCGAGGCGGCGCGCTACGCGGTCGTGCTGCTCGACTGGGCGGGGGGACTCACGACGACCCGCCGGAGCTTCGAGTACCTCGCGCACCTCCTCTCGGAGCGAGGGGCGACCGTGCTCCCGGTCCGGCTCGACGCGGACGACCGCCTCGAAGCGACGCTGGACGGCGTCGCGCTCGGCGACCACGTGAGCCTCTTCCTGGCCGCGCAGCGGGGGGTGGACCCGTACCCCGTCGAGGCGATCGGCCGCATGAAGGCCGCGATGTCCGGGTCGCGGT